>NZ_JAMYQZ010000019.1:0-80078 GCF_040321145.1 Mesorhizobium sp. M0514 | reverse complement strand
CTTACCTCATCCTCGATGCGCGCTACGAGAAGGTGCGTGAAGCCGGTGTTGTCATGAGCCAGGCGGTGCTGATCGCGGTCGGTATCGACTGGGACGGAAGGCGCCAGATCCTGGCCGTGGAGATGGCCAATCGCGAGAGCCGCTCGGCCTGGAGGGACTTCCTCGTCGGCCTCAAGGCGCGCGGCTCAAGGGCGTCGAGTTGGTTGTGTCTGACGATCACGCCGGCCTGGTGGCAGCGATCGGCGAGGTGATTCCCGAAGCCGCCTGGCAACGCTGCTACGTGCACTTCCTCAGGAACGCGCTCGACCATCTGCCGAGGAAGCACGGCGACACGCCTGCATTCGGCTTTTCCTGCACCAGCCGCAGGCACGACCGCTACCTTCAAGATAGCATCGTTGCTCAGCCGAGTCAGCGCCCGGGACGCGGTGGCAGGTTAACGAAGCGCGTTGTTGAGCTGGTGGCTACCACTCTGTGCGCAAAATAAGCGACGCACCGCGCTTTGCTGGATCGGTGGCGGAAAGTCGTATGAACTTAGCTGGTGAAGCCTTGTCGATCGACACGTGGATCGGCCTCTCGTCGGCAGCATATGACGCCGCCGCTAATGCGCTTGCTAGCTGCAGGCCCTTGCTAACGAAATCGCCATATGACACCGGCCCCACGCGGTCGAGCTCATTCCCATGCTCGTCCAGAGAACTCATCATGATCGCGCTCTCCGCGTAGCCCGGAACCTCCTGTTCGAAGAGCCCGGTCGGCTTCACTGTCCATATCCGGTCGTCTGGCGGCGGTCCTGCCACCAGCGTCGGCGGGGTGGCAGGAATCATAGGCACTGTCACAATTTCGGATCGGCGACTAGCTATGTCCTGATTTGGATCGGACCCGATGGCATCCAACCCGACGGTGTCGACACAGAAGCAATGCGGCAGCCAGCTTTGCGGTGGCTGCAGCATAAAGATGCGTTTTTCGGAAAACGGAAGCCGGCCAATAATCGAGTCAATGTCGTCGATGTATCGACGGGCATCTTTGATGCTTAATTCGGCGACTGGCTCAAGCCGGTGAAGAATCTCATCCGAATCCGCTATGTCCGGGTTTGAGTCCCAGAAGAATCGGATCCCGCGCCGTTCGCCCTGCCGGTCCAATCCCACAATGGCGACGCAAAGGCCTACGAGAGAAAGCACGCCGTCCGGATCATAGGTGATGATTTGCAACGCCGGCTGGGAGACCTTTAACGGCACCGGCACCGCGATGGCGTAAAGGTTGGAGAGTCCCTGCTGGTCAAACTTCGCGCTCATCATCCCGGAGCGCGAAGTCGCGGTAAACATCACAAACTCGAGGCCCGTTTGTGTTCCGGGAACGTCCAGTTCATAGCCCTTGTCGACCAAGGTTGTATTAGCCGCGAGAAAGAGGCCGACAAACCTTTGCGCAAACCTGGGGTCGCTTAGTTGGGTCCCCACGATGTTCTGAACAAGGCGCACCCGGACCTGCATATTGGTCTCGCGTCTCACCGCGTCGAACAGGGTAGCTGCCTTGTCAGCGTCCTGGCCGGCCAAAGCGAGGTCGAGCACAGCGGATTCACCGGCGCGCCAAGCCATGTACCCGAGAAGATCGGTTGCGACCGTTACAGCCGGTCCATGCAAATAGGCCCGGGCGACATTGGCACCATTGGGACGGCTTGACCAACTGAGGCTCCAGTGCGAGCCCTCGAGCGTCGGCGGGCGCGGATCGTCCAGCCTGGCGATGGTGCGTGCCTTGTCTTTCGAACGACGATCTTCGGTCTTACCACTGACCGCCTCCCATGCATCCGCGGTTAGCGCCACGAAACGCGTTGGCGATGCGTTAAAGATTACCGAGGTCGGTCCCAGTGGCATCGTCAGCGCATAGGTCCTCGGATCGGGGTCGTTGATACCAGCCAGCTGGACCAGATCGTCTGGATCAGCTGGAGGAGGATCAATCGCGCCCACCTCCGCCCCGTCCGGCTGTTCCCCGGACAAGCCGGGATTTCCGTGCGAGTCAAAGACGATCGAGACATAACGAACCTTGTTCTCTCCTGGCAATTCCAAACCGGAGATAGGAAGCGAGGACTTGAGACCGGGATCCTTGCCGTCACTGACAGCAATCAAACCAAGGCGGAAATCGCTCGGGGTGCGGATCGACCAGTCCCACATGATGGTGGTGGAGAGATACGCCTGGCCACTGGCGGCGTATGCGAGGTTGCTGGGTCCGAAAGTTGGCGCCTGGACGGGCCAGGGATCGAGCCGGCAGATAGGCTCGTCCCGCTTTGGCCAGCGACCAAAAATGTCGCGGGGATAGACACCAAGAGTTACGTTTGCCGGCATTGTGAAGGGCAGTTCAACGGGGCCGACCCGCAGGTATGGCCCGCCATGCGATAAAATGTCCGACTCATCGCTGTTCGGAAAATAGGCCTTGATTGCCCCCGAGGCGTCCTCAATGAAGAAGTTCTCGCTTCCAGCCACCTGTTCGACAAAAAAGGTGTCGAGCTGGGAGGGGGCATCGACCACGAGGCACGCGTCGCAACTTGCCGCCCCGTCGCGTATCCGGGGTGGACGTTGTTCTGTCGCTTCGGCGGTGATCGTCGGTTCAGCGCCCAGAATGAGCCGGGCGAACTGAACTGATTTCCTGACATTCGCAGCGTAACGATTGCCTTGAGCACTGCCTGTATCCACAAAGCCCCTCAAAGCGTGGAATGTAGTGATCCGGACGACGGGAAAAGGCAGCGCTTGCTGCCCTATGATCCAGTCGAAGATCTCGTCCCTGTTGCCGAGGTAGGGAAACTGCTGACCCACGCCAAAACTGACTGCCTGCCCCAAGGACACTGCTTCGATCGGACCCATTAGGGCAATAGCTTGCCACATAGCGCTAGGACAGACCTCAAAATTTGCATCGATCGTGCCAGGTACGGGCTGAGTATACGTCCACGCGGGATCTGCCAGGATATTCGCGAAGTCTGCCGGGATACGCTGCACGAACTCCTGCTGCAGAACGAGACTGGCGACGGTGTGCGGATCAGCTTGGTGCACTTCGCTGGTAAGTCGCGCGGATTGGGGTGCATTCCCGTTTGCCCGGGCGAGCGCGTCAGCTTTCAGCCGCATATCAAGCGACCACTGCTGATCGCCCTTGGCCCCAAGATATCCCTGATCGTCGTAGCAGGTTATCCCGGGTAGGCAGGGACCGACTTCGGCCATTGAGCGTAACGGCAGTTCTGCGTTTTCTGAAAATCCGACTATTAGCACCTGCTGAAGATTGACGCGGGCCGTTGCCTTCGCACCGAAAATACCCGGGCCAAACAGCAGCACCTTTGAATTATGCGAAACCAGCTGTCGCGTTTCAGGGATTTCGTCGCCCGAGGCGTCAATGGCGAATATCTGACAGTCAGTGTCCAACGCGTTTCCGTACGCCAACACACATAAGAGGCCATTGATATACGCCCCAGGTACATGTTGGAGCAGATTTGCCTCAAATCCTGTCGAGGCTTCGATCTGGATATTGCCTACCGTGACTGCATGGCCACCCAAAGAAAACGGCTTCTGGGTCGCGTCAACAACAGCTGGCGCTACCGGCATGCCGAGTGCTGGCTCAGTACTCCAGCAGACGCTGACCATCTCCGATGGGTTGGAAGGGAACGGGGCGCCGAGTTCAGCGCCCGGATCGATCTGGTTGCCGGGCTTGTTGACGAACTCATCCCGCTGGTAGCGGAACAACCCCATGCGGGCCTGCAGGTTGGGAGCCATGCTTCACCTAGACGCGAGAGACTGGCGCGCACCGAGCGCAATGTCTCCGATTGAGAAATGCGCGGTGGCGAGCGGTCGGGGAATACGATCGACTTCGCGGTCGGAGAATTTGACCGTCACAGCTTCTCCGGGTTTGCGGTCAAGCCGGGCAAAAAGGGCAAAGCCGCTTGCCGACACGACGATGTCGGTCAAACCCGATGATCCACTCAAATCGATCGACTGCATAAGCATGTCGCTCAGGTCTGCGACGTAGTCTTGCCCCTGGGCCTTCTTGATCGAGGCTGCCCGCGTCCGCCTTACCAGCGGCTCGTTGCTTTCCAGAATGATGCCAGTCGCTTCCATCGTGCCCTGATCCTCTTCCCAAAGCACGGTCACCCTGGCGTCCTCCTTGCGGTCGCTCCGTTCGCCAAGCACGCCCGCCACGGAGTCCTCAAAGCTCTTGTCAGGTGAGAGTGCGACACCCGCCTCGACGGGTGTGGGAAACATTTCGAACTTCGGATGCTCCGACGCGTTGCGATGCCGGACGACCGCGCGACCGAACATCTCAAGGTGAGCCGTTAGATTCCGGTGAAGGCCGGTACGGAACGCAATTTTGAGCAAAGGCTCATCGCCTTTGTCGCCCTCGTCGGCAAACTTCCAGCCCTCAGGCTTGGGCGCATCATCAACCACTTCTATCGTGATGGCGTATCCCGACAACGGACGAAGCTTTGACTTGAAACCAATCCAAAGTCCGGCCTCAGGCAAAGAGATGTCGCCGAGACAACTCAGATCTCCTCCCGCTTCAGCCAAGTGCAAGATCGCCTCCTCCAGCGCGGTAGGCAGTGCCGCGACTGACTTTACTTCAAACCCATTCACCGGGTGGACGATGGCCTGAAGCAAGTCTGCAGGGTCGACAGATACACCCGCGTGCCACTTGAGCGTTTCACCTGGATCAAGCACATCATTGCCACCGTCCTCAGTGATCGTGACCCGCAACCGTGCCTTGGCGAACTTCGCCAGCGTCCTGAGCAGATCGTTGGAGCCGAGCACGATGCCGGGGGTGTCGTCGGGATAATGGAAGCGTTCGCCCCCATATGGGAAGGTTGTGATAAGATACGGCGTGATATCCCTAGGCGGCTCGTCGGTCGTTGTGAAACGGTATTCGCGTTGCTGCGGAGGCGTGCCGTCGCCCTCGGCCTGCCAGGCTATATCGAGGCGGTATTCCGTTGCCGGCTCCAACAGTGGAACCTGGGGCTGGTTCAGGAAGTCCAGCAATTCCTTCTGGGCCTTGGCCTTCTCGGCAACGTCGTTGTCAAAGCGAATCTTCTCGGCCAACGGAACCAGCTTGACGCCACCGATCAAAAGCGTCAGCGGCTCAGCAAGCACAACATCGGCGTCAAATCGCACCGTCAGGCTCACCGGCGGACCAGCCAGCTTTTTTGCATCAACCTGAAGGCTAACCAGCTCGAAAGACATCTTCTGGAAGGTCGGTTCGTTCTGGGCATCCACGAAAGCTTCCGCGTTGTCCCTCCAGTTTTCCTCGTGTAAATGAAACTTTCTGCCGTCGCCGTCGCCTAGTTGTGTGCGTTTTGCCTCAGGAGACGTGAGCCAATAGACTACCGAGGTTCCGCTCGCGTCCGTGAACTCGAACTCGACCCTGGACTCAAGCCCAAAGAGCCGATGCGCAATTAAGAACTCGACCGGCTCGTCAGCGTAAATGCCGCCATGGAATACGACGGCCGAGCTCAGGCGACCCTCGGGCATCCAACGGGACATGAGCTTGAGATAGGTGAAGCGTGCATTGGTGCTGGCGTTCGTTCTGATCTCGCAGCCCCCGATATACAACGGGAAACCCGGATAGGGGTCATTGGAAGAGTTGGCGCCCGCCCGCTTCATCAGTCGGACGTCCTCAGGCGTGGCGCCGCTAGTTCCGACTTTCTGAATGATCTTCGCGTTCGGCAGGAGTGCTGGCAAGGTCCATTCGCCATCAACGCCGGTTCCCGCCTGCGAAGAAGCCCACTCAAAAACACACGGTTGCGGCGCAACAGATGGATCGCAAATGCCGCCCAAAATCGCCTTCACCCAAGTGTCGAGATCCGCCGGCGACGTCACTGCGTTAGAGATGGCCAGTGGGTTGCGCGTGAGCAAGGCAAGCTGCCGGGGGATCGGTTGACCGCCTTTTTGCGACTGCGGCTGCGTCCACCAGCGGCCCGGAGTATTCACGTAGTCGACGTCGACGAAGCCTCCGGTGGTATTGCGCTTCAGCGTCACGGCATCGAGCCGGTACCGCCCCACGCGACTTCCGAGGTGGAATTGGGTTTCACTTTGATCCGGGTTGCCGACACTACCCGCAAATCCTTGCGGATGGAAACCGATCCTTGGAGGAATGGGCATCTTCAGCGCAAGGACAGCATCAAGCGAAACGTCCGTTGAACCATTGCCGCCTTTGTAGATTTCCAGTTTAGCGACCTCTCCGTCGAAGTTGCCGGTCGCTCCTTGCCCCCGAAGGGCGACCCGCGCCCCCGAGAGAACCACAACCCCTTCCACAATCGGCTCGAATGGTGAGTTTTCGGTGATGGTCGACCCGACATGGAGCGACACGCAGCCGGAAATCTTGACGAAGAGCAGCTTGACGCGACCGCATATCCGACCGCTGACGTAAAGCTGCGTCGTGCCGTCCGGCTTGCGCAGATATTGCAGCTCGAACGTCCCCGACGCTCCGATTGAGACAATGAACAAACGCAGCTCACCTGAGAGGCTGGCGTATCCGTATGCAAACAGCGATTTGGCGATCGACACAAACAGCTGATTGCTGAGGTCGACCCGCAGATAGAGACTCCCACCGCCGATCTGCACGTGCGCAGCCGCCCCGATGGCGAGCGCGGTCCCCGGCAGATCCCTGGGTCCGCCGGGAACGGGGGCGTGGGCGATCATGTCGCCGGCAACCATGAAGTAGCCGGACGCGGACAGGCTCACCACGCTCAAGATATCGAGCTTGGCTTTGATCGGATTGTCGAAGTGCCCCAGGTACATGTGCCAGTGCGCCAGATTCCGTAGTGCAAAGAAGATTTCGATCGGGGCGTGGAAGCTGAAGAACTTCTGAAAGCTGACATCCGCCAGTATCCCGAGTGTCAGTTCCTCGCGCTCCAGATCCACTTTGATCAGTCCGAGGAAGCCCGTCGTCAGCTTGTCAGCAATGTCCTTGTTGAGTTTCGGAATCTTGAGGATGTTGAGCTTCGAAAAGATAAGAATGCTGGGGCCCGGCACTTCGAGTACGAGCATGGAGTTAAGGTTGACCACGAACTCGCTTATCTGGAGACCAAGCCCGACGCCGATGCCGAACGCCCAGTGGTCGTATTTGGGGCCCCAAAGAGTCTTGCTCTTCGGCACTTCTACTGAGCGGACAACGTCTCCACCGGCGCGGCTCAGCCAATCCAGCGCCGGCGGCACGGCCGGGGGACTTGGCTGCTCGAGGCGTACAAAGTGCATCGCGTATAGCGCGCTGATGGATTTCAGGCCAAGTCCGGAACTCGCAAGCGGAATCATGGTGGCGAATTCGACTTCGCCGGTCGCAAGAACGGCGGTCGTTTCATCACCGCTTGCGGTATCGACCTTCGTTACGCGGGCCCCTGCATAAAAGCGCATTCCAATTGCGGTTATCGTCAGGTCCAAAGAACCCGCGATCACCTTTTTTACGCCCGATTTGTCGATGACGAAACTGCCCGATCCCTCCAGCACCCCAGGTAGTTTGACTGAAACCTTCGAGGGATAGGATTCCAGCCGCAGTCCTGTGTTGTCCGTTAGGTCAATTGCGAAGGCAAAATCCCCTGCGGTGATGATCCCCAGATTACCGGACAGCGCAAGCCGCAGAACGAGTTCCTTGCGGGGAGCATGCCTGATCGTCACTTCGGTTAGCTTGAGCAGCTTGCCGACAGGCCCCAGATCCCACAAACCCGGGTCGGCAAGGGAGAGGTCGCGCAATCCGCTGGGCACCTGGACCCATCTGAAGGCATCGGGACCCGCGACCACGATGCCGGTCCCATCAATCCGGGTCGTGACGTACTGCGAGGTAATGTTGGCTTCGTTGAGATCAACTCGATAATCGACCTCGTAGTCAAACAAGAGCGCCGTGTCGGTCTTGCCCTCCGGGCCACCGTTTATGGAAGCAGGCTGCGCCTGCAGCCGGATGCCGACGACCCGGATCTCCTCAACCTCAATAGTGTTGCGAAAGAACCAACCCAGCCCAGCCACGACATAGAGCTGACCCATCGAGCCGCTCTGGATGTCGGCGAAGTAGCCACGCAGATTGGCGTTGGGCGGAATCCCCTTTGCCTGCGTGTCAATCGATCCCGAGCTTGCGACGATCGGCGCCATCGTGATGGCAACGGCGAGCGAGTTGAATACGCCCGGGTCAATCGCGACCGGCTCGCTTGAATTGATCCGGGCGAGGATCCGATCGTCGGCACCAAGAAGCTCGCAGCCGATGACGTTGGCTTCCTGCTTGTCGCCCGCTTTGTCGGTCCAGCTTTCGAAACTCAGCGTTAGCCTTACTTCACGGCCGGCCAGCCAGGTGTACGGAAAATCAAGGTCTTTACGGAACTTGGCCGCTAGCGCGAGCCTTGTTGGTTCGCCGTGTGCAAGGGCGGCGCCCAAGTGTAGGTCAGACAGGAGCGCCAGATAGGAACTGTCGTCAGTGGGCTTGATGCCGGCGTCGAACGAAACGAACCAGTCCGCCGAGCTTTTCAGGTCATGACCTGATCCGAACGACCATGCACTCACGCCCATCTCAAGTACGATGTCCTTGGCGTGGCCGACATTGTTGTCGCTCAACCAGTGGACCTCGAGACCGCTCAAAAGAACACCGCGGAAGTCCCCGGTGACGCCAAACTGCTTCCTGGCGTTCTGATAAAGCTCCCATTCAGCCTTCTCGGCGTTCGATGCTCCATTCCCTGGCTTCGTAGGAGCCCTCATCACGAGAACTATGTTTTCGTCGGCAGCGCGGGGGAGGCAAATGCCAAATCCTCCAGACGGCCGTAAGAGAGCGTTGAACGTTGCAGAAACCTCGGAGGAGAACAGGCTGACCGTGGTCAGCTCGATATCGGGCGGCAGTTCGCCTCCCGGTCTGCCAACCACAAATCCGAAATTGTCGGTGGTAATCTTTGCCAACTTGTCGATGGCCCAAGTCATCGTCAGGTCGATCCGTCCCAACATCGTGTCAGGAGCATATGGACGATAGTTGGGGATCGCTTGGTTGAGCGCCTGGGGGGAGAGGCCCGCCTTGAGCGCATTGAAGCGGTTATCCGGATCATCGGTTGGGTCCGCCAGCACCACGACGCCAACAGGCGCGACAGATTGGGTAAGCGAAACGAACTTGCCGGCATCATCCACCGAAGCCGGCTTGAACATCTCGTTTGAAAGGATCGCGCGAGGGTTTAGAAGGTTCAGCCGGAGCGCGACCTCTCCGATTTCTCCTCCGGAGAGATGGGCTGTCAACGTATACGGACAGGTCCCAGAAAGGTCTTTCGATATGCCCTTTGCGGCGCTCTCCAGATGTCCAAAACGGATCGGCAGAACAGTAGTATTGACCGGCGGATCCAGCACGCCTGTGACGGCCCTAGTCCCGTCCGAGCTATCGGCCTCGAGCATAGCTAGCATATCGGGCTTTCCAGCCTCAAATGCGCGCTTATACAGATCGGGAAGCCAGCCAATACCCGCTGTGATGAAACTCGGACGAAAATCGTCAAATTGCCCAGGCGGGCCGGCTGCAGCCACGGCGCCCTCTTGTGGAAAGAAGCTCAACTTCGCAATACTTTATCATGCACTAATATTCGCGGCCGTGCAAGCATATTTGATTTTGCCCTGCAAAGTTGTTTGGTAGCCCAATTCCTTGACTGAGCTTTTGAGCCTTTGCGAAGGGCATCCTCGACCCGGAGCGATGGCCGATGCCCTTCAGGTTCGTTGTGACAGCCGACTATTCCGCGTAGTAGAATGAAACATCGGCGCGGAGGCGGCGGCCCGGGACTGGGGCGCCTTGATGAGTGCTTCAGTAAGTTGCACCAATGCGGATCCGGGCACCCCAGCCTCCGTGGCGAGCGCGCGCAATTCGGCCGGAGGTGCCAGACAGAAAGTTCGAAAAGGTTCCAGGAACCCCAGTCGATCGCGAATTGTAGAACTACCTGACGGCCGGTTTTGGGCCGAGACCAGATCGGCAGCTTCGGGGCTGCGAATCCGCTACAGCTGACATTATGGTTGGTGTCGACATCGTCCCAAACTGATCTGACGCGGTTATATTTCGAGCTCGGAGCGGATGCGACGCAATTCTCCTTCGATCAGAATCGCGGCCTCGGTATCTTTGAGAATTAGGTAGAGTTTCTCCGCCTCTTCATAAGTCCACATGGCAGCCTGAAGTGCTTCGCTTTCGTCTATATCGCGAAGGCCACCGAGATAAAGCCTGGCAGACTCTTGATATAGATCTGCGGCACGATGGTAACTGTCCCTAGCCTCGTCCGGCGCGTCGTGTTGGATCAATTCTGCCAACCCACGGAAAGCCACCGCCAGGTTCCTCACGACGCCAGCCGACCACGATTCAGGAGCGACTGCCCGCTGCGAAACGTCCTCCAGGATATCTATCGCTCTCTGATAATCGGCCTCTGACTTACTTTGCCGGGCGCGCATGCACAGCAGAATCCCCAGCCGCTCTTCGGCAGCCAATTTTTGACGCGATTGTGAGCCTCCGGTCAAAACCGTGAGCGCCCGGTCCAAAATTTCGATAGCGGCCGTAAGGTCATTAACCGCGGCACCTTCATCTCCCTGCTCAGCAACCGACTCTGCAAACCCCAATGCGGATTCGATCCAGTCCGATCGCGCAAGCGTTGGATTGATCTCCTCAGTCGCGGCGCGGAATGTTTCCATGGCTCGGCGGAAGGCCTCTTTCGACTGGACACCATTTTGGTTCCCAGGCGCTTCTGCAAGATCAAAGAGGGTCTGTGCCAAAATTGTGCGTGCCTTCCCGTCATCGGCCCCGCCAGCTTCAAAGAACGCCGCCCAAGCCTTCACACTCGCAGCCAGCAGATCAGATGCCTTTGCGGTGCTGCCTAGGCGACCAAGACTGATCGCACGTAATCTGGCAGCATCGGGGTCGGTTGATGCCATCGCTTCTGTCACACCTAGTACAACGCTGGTGTCCCGTCCGCCGAGGCTGTCAATCGTTGCCTGTTCAAGGATCATGTCCTCAGCGCTTGGAGCTGACGCGCTGCGCAAACGTCCGATCCCAAGCCCGAAGTCGCGTTTTAGGCGTGCAATTACCGGATCTGTCGGATCGGCGATGAGTTGTTTTCGGCTGTCGAGCACGGCTAATGGGTCGGTCATCCAACCGGGTGCGCCAAATCCAAGACCCCGGACCAGTTGTGCAAAGAACTTGTCAGCGTCTTGGTTCAGAATCGCGAACTTGTTTCGTCCTGCCAACATTTTCCTGACGCGAGGATTCAACGCTTCAATTGAATCCTCAAACAAGACCCAGAACACCATCAGATTTGGGATCGCCGCACAGGCCCGTTCCAAGAGGGTGACAACACCGCCCTCTTCGCTGCCCGAATAACCAACTACAACCAGCAGCTCAGCGTCTTTGAGGCCAAACATTGTGCCCTGCATGGACAGGGCGTCTTGAGTGGCGAACGTATCCCCCACACTGTTTCTCAACTCATAGGTATACATCGATCCGTGCAGGTGGACGACTTGCGGATGGTCTGGGAGTGAGGCAACACGGCTAAGCGCGGACAGACCATCAGCCACCACAGGTATCATCCCCGCTAGGATAATGCCTTGGAGCACGAGCTGATCAAAGTTGGTGGTCAGGACGGTATGGGCATAGTGGCAACGCACCAACTCACCAAGGCAAATGTGGGCCCAATTTACCTTGCCCTCACTGCGATCGATCGCTGCCTTGATGATTGCACGCTGTTTGTTATCTGATCGAAAAAATTGCTCAAACAAATAGCCGTATAGCCGTCCCCAATTGGGGTTTCCCATATCAAAATTGGGTAGCAGCCTGGCTATATCCGTGAGATATTCCCGCTCATCGAGCCATATCAGAGCGCGTGCCGGGTCCAGCGTCTCCATTTCAGGCGCGCTTTGAAGTTTTGCCAACTCGCGCGTCAAATCCTTCGCTATTTCGCTGGCCATAGGTATGCCGGCAGATCGCGAACATCCTGCGCCCACCAAAAAAACCGCTCCTGTGCAGCGCTGCCCGTCTCCCCACTCGCATCCCGATTTTGCGATCTTAAGCTGAATACTCAGCTCTCTCACGCTCACAGGAACGGGACCGTCGAGTGGTGCAGACATCGAATCCATCCTGGGTATCACCTAGATCGATCGCCAATATTGAATACGGTTGAGTTGTACAAAAAATTTCGGCGATGTCTCCAATGTGTCGGAAAAAAATCATCCAAGACAGCTAAGATCGTCGCATGTTAAGCAAGCTTTATCTCTTATGAAATTCAAAACAGACATGTATATCGGCCACTGAAAGGAAGCTCTCGATAATCTTTGCAGTGCACTTCACAGGGTAATCCCCAATGGCGCAGGCTCTATGACGACTACGATTATCCTGCATCGGTCTACCCCCAACATTATTGGAGTTTTTATTTTCGGGAGCCGATTTCAATACAACCCATGGCTTGCGCATTCGAATCCCTTGGCCTCAGTCGCCAAATTGAAATCTAGTAGCGTATGCGCTTCCGCATGCTATAATCGGGTCGTCAAAAAATTGGAGTTACAAATGCCAAATCTAAAGCAACAGGCATCCACCCCTTCAGCCGCGCCGAATCGTGACGTGCGCACGGCGCTTTTGAAGGGCCGTCTGGCCAACCCCGCTCTGCAGCGACTGCAGGGCCGCGTCTTGTCCCAGGCAGAACCAAGCGACGTCATCACAAGCTATGACAGGATGCATCACCGCCACAGCCGGTCATGACAGTTCGCGAGGCACCTCCCCGGATTACATCATTCCTGGTTAAGGTTGCCTCGCGCTGCAATCTCGACTGCGATTATTGCTACGTCTACCACCATGCGGATCAGTCTTGGCGCTCGATGCCGAAGCTGCTCTCCGTTGGCGATCGTAGTGCTTTTGTGGAAAGGCTGTCGACTTACTTGGCTGAAGAATCGATAAAGCGCTGCACAGTTATCTTTCACGGCGGCGAACCTTTGCTTGCCGGAGTCGAGACACTCGTAGCCTTCGCGGGCCAGATCCGCGCCGCGACACCATCGGCGGTCGATATCGGACTGCAGACAAACGGCCTTTTATTGACCGAAGCGGCACTTGAGGCATTTGAGGCGTCCGATATCAGCATTTCGCTCAGCCTGGATGGGCCAAAATACGCCAATGATAAGCATCGGAACTCAAAGAGGGGCCGTTCAAGTTTCGAGCGTGTCCAAGATTCGCTGGTGCGTCTCAAGAGCCATCCCAAGATCTTTGCAGGCGTCATCGCCGTCGTTGATCCCACAACGCCCGCGGAAGACCTGCTGGCGTTCTTCGCCTCGCATGCGGTTCCCAAGCTGGATTTTCTCTTGCCGGATGCGCACCATGTGCGTCAGCCAGCTGGCCGCAGCGAACAACCTGATCTGTATGAAGCCTGGCTGTGCCATGCCTTTGATGTCTGGCTTGATCACTACCCGCAGCTGTCCGTGCGAACGTTCGAGGCGCTGCTTGACGCAGTCGCGGGTCTGCCGTCCACCACCGACGCTTTTGGCCTCGGCGACGTAAGCCTCATCGGCATCGAGACCGATGGCAGCTACCACGACCTAGACGTGCTGAAGGTCACAAAGGACGGTGCAACGAAAATCGGCGGGACTGTGGCCGACACTGAGATTTCATCAATCGCTTCATCCGCCCACTTGGCCGTGCACAGACAGTTGCTCAGCAGGCCGGGTCTCAGCGTGACCTGTCAGGAATGTGCGATCGTCGATATTTGCGGTGGCGGTTCACTGCCGCACCGGTACGGCGCGAACGGCTTCGACAACCCAACAGTCTATTGCGGGGAAATGACTGCTCTCGTCGCCCACATCAAGGGACGACTCGAGGGTCTATTGGAGGGCGGCGCGAGACCGGCCGAGACACTACCGGACGCCTTCCGGTTTGACCACTACGAAGCGGCCGAGCTCGGCGCTGCGGAGATGACGCTCCTGTGCGAAGCATCGCGCAATGTTCTGACAAGTGAGCTTCTGGAAGCAGCTAGCTTTTTGCCTCCCGACGAATTTCAAAAGGTCGCCAACCTCGGCGAAACCGAGCCCGAGCGATTGGCCGAGCTTTGCCAGCAGCCAGGAGCGGTTGCCTGGCAAAGGACGCTTGCCTCTCAGAACTTGGGGCGGCTGGTGCATACGGTGGACGGACAACCGTTGTCGGCTGACCCCGCTTACCTTGATGACTTGCTAGGCCGGTCCGAAGGCGACATGACGTCCTTGGCCGTCGCCAGCGAGGATTCCTGGCTGCGCAAACCGTTCGGCGATGCCATCTATTTCGAAACAGCGGCTTTTGCAACGCAGGCGCGGTCGGTGGTAGAGGAGGCGTTGCGGATTGTCGAAACGTGGCGCCCAGCTTTGGCAAACGAGATACGCATGGCCTGCCGCGCCGTCCAATTCGTTCGCGATCCCTTGGCCCATCCTGAGAAGATCGTGTCTTTCAGCGACAACACCGTGCCAGGGGCGCTTTATGTGTCAGTATGGCAGGGCGACCGGTTGATTGATCCCTATGATCTGGCCGATTCCTTAATTCACGAGCATCGCCACCAGAAGCTCTACCTGCTCGAACGCATTTCGCCCACCGTCGAACCGACTGACATGCGAGTGGTCTCCCCTTGGCGCGAAGATTTGCGGCCACCTTCCGGACTGCTGCATGCGGTCTTTGTGTTCGTCGAACTGCGCCGATTTTGGCAGTTCGTGCTGCGCAATGGGCCATCGCGACTCCACAATCGCGCGGTCAACCAGATCAGGAGCACCGACGAGCACCTTGCAGAGGCCTTTGAGACGCTTTTGAGCTGCCCGCTTACTAAGACAGGACGCTCTTTGACCGAGGTTCTCAAGAAAGCCTCAAAGTCGGCACTAGAGGCAGCGTGACATCCTTGACGCTTCCGGTCGATCGCTTGCCGGCCTCGAAGCCCAGCCGACACGCGGTTCTTCGCGACTATTTCTGTGACAAGGATGCGACTTCCGTACTGGGAGACGCAGGGTGGCATTTGAACCTGTCGTGGCCGGACGGGCTGGACCGACATGTCGACCCGCGGTTGCAAGAGGGTTTGGCATGGTGGGGTGACAACGTCACCTTGCCGATCATGGCCTTGGCCCGCACCCGTAAGCAGCATGTGCTGAGCGTTCTGTACGACACTTGGACCCTTCAAAGCTGGAGTGAATGGGTGCATGCTGCCGGCATCAGCTCAGACGAGCATGTGCTGATCCTTCACGTCGACGACCACCGGGATCTGGCAAGCCCTCGCCTGTTTGAGGGAAATGGCCGATGGAAAGACGCCATCACCGGCTCATTTTGCGATCTAGGCGATCCCGCGAGCGTGCGCACGGCCATCGAAAGCGGAGCCATCGGGATGGGCAGTTTCCTGACGCCTTTTCTGCACGGTTTTCCCAAGGCTGAGGTACGGCAGCTTTGCCAACCGCCAAAAGTTACCAAGACTCAAGATTTTGCAATTGGACTGATCAGACAGGCCGACGATTTGTTGGATCCAAGCCAATTCCGGCCCGCAGTGCAGCTGACGCCAACTGTAAGGCAGACAGGGCCTGGGTTGTATCGTTCGACCCCTAACCTCGATGATTGGCTCGAAGATCTGCCAACCCGGCCAACGGTCCTTCATATCGACATGGATTTCTTTAACAATCGCTATGACGGGGATACGGATTGGCAGAGCCGTGAGAAGCCCTTCGATCCACCTTTGGACCATATTTTGGGAAAGATTGACGACGTGACCGCAGCCCTTAACCGGTCCGTTCTTGGCTCCCAGCTTGCCGATATCGTGGTCGCCTATTCACCAGGGTTTTTCCCGGCCGAATATTGGCAAGAGGCCACAGATCGGATTGTGCCCGCTTTGGAGCGCATCTATGGGCGCTAGGCCTTCCTCCAGAGCTGCGCCTCGCCGCAGCCCTAAGCGGCCAACGCCGAAACCCAAAGCCGTGCGGGCAAACCCGAGCCCCGAGTTTGTCCAACCCGATCTTGTCGTACTCACGCCCACTAAAGGGACAACCGAACGTGGCGGCGGGCCAGGCGGGGAGGCCTGGAAAATTGAGACTAATGGCAAACGGGCAGGCGTTGTCTTCATCAATGTGATCGATGAGCCTCCAGTGGGCCGCCACGCCTCTATTCAGGTTTATCTCAATAAACCAAGTCAGGGTCATCGGATCGGCAGAGTTGCTTACCGCAAGGCATGCGAGGCTAGTCGATACGACGTGATCTATGCCCACATGCGCAAGTCAAATCTTGCCTCGAGACGGGCAGCGGAGGAAGCAGGGTTCAAAGAAGACGTGCGACCAGGTGCAACGCAGCTTCTTATGGTTTGGCGACGCGCTTCGTGATGGTGCGGCCAAAATGGCTAAAACCGTCATCAATGGTGGATTTGTGCCAGGTGACGCTGAATGTGCGACCCGCCTTTCGGACCGAAGTGCAGGGCGAAGTCAGTGATGCCGAGATCGGACGCTGGGCGAGGCTCAGAGGGCTCTATTTTTGCCGCGATCGGGACAATTTCGTCGTCTTCTCAAAACGCTCTGTGCTGGTTCGGCGGCTTTTGGCCATCGACCAGACTGCGGGCGAACACACGGTCTTGCTGGGACAGTGGCTTGGCTATCCCCGCTGCTGTGCCCGCACAGCGCGGCGGATCGGTGAAAAGCACCTGGATGCTTGGTCAATACAAATTTCCGGGCGGCGCCACGTCGGGAATTTTTCGTTGACATCGGTCTCGCAATACGCTGCAGGCCGCGCCCTCATCAGCCATATCCCCTGCTCCGCGCATTGCCCGGCATCGCTGCGCATGGCCACGCAGGTTCTTGCGCGATCCCATCGGTTCCAACAGCGCACAGCCAATGTCCTTTCATCGCGAGGCTTCCATGAAGACGGCCGTCGTTGTTCCCTGCCTCAATGAAAAGGTCTCACTCATCGCGACCTGCCTATCGCTCGGCTTCAGCAGAGATGCCACCCCGCCTGATTCGGTGCTGATCCTGGTCGACAACGGCTCGACCGACGGCACTCTTGAGGTGATGAAGGCCATCAAGAATAACAGTCCAGGAACAGTGCTGCTGGGGCAAACGCTCGAGCGCGGTTACGTCCCGCCCCGTCATTTGGGAGTGTCGATGGCCAAGTCCTTCGCCGATGAAGTTAGTATTCCCAATAATGAGTTCTTGATCCTTCAAGCCGACGCCGACACGATCTATGATAGAGGTTTCATCGCCTCTATGACGGCTTCGGCACGATCGGCGCCGCAAGATCTGATCGAAGGCATAGCTCGAACGACAGAATCTTTTCTTGCAGAATATCCCGGTTACCACGCTTGCTGCGCATGCGCCGACGAAGCGGTATCGCGCTATTTTGTACCTGAAGCGGACGAAGTCATCGTCGACGACAAGGTCGCCGGATATCGCCTGTCCGAGTATTTGAAATGGGGCGGACACCGACGGGAGTTTGGTCCTAGAGGCGACGAGATCCACGCGGAGACGTCGCGGCTTTTTATCCGCGCGAAAACGGTTGGGGCAAGGCGCACGCGCGCTCCAGAAGCTGTGGCCTATCCGTCACGACGCAAGATCGAGGCTAACCCGCTAGGGACATTCGCCACAGCAGGATTTCCGCGGGAAAGCTGGTGGTGGGCCCGTTGGGCCAAATTGCACCCCAACCACCACTCACTGCGGGAATTCGACAGGTCCGATGCTTTGCAAGCGTTTGCCAATGCCGTGTTTGTCCGACAGGTTCACACGCTGATCCTGTTCGCTTTAGTTCCCACTCATGTTCGGTTGGCGGTTGATGGCCATACAATCAAATCCTTAATCGGGTCGCCGCTCGTTCCCCTGCTGGAGAGAGTCGACGTTGCGCCCAATTCTCTGAGGACGACTCCTGGGCAACTGCTGGAGGGATATTTCGACCTAGCTGAACGGCAACCAGAACTCTTCGCCTATTGCATAGAAAAGGCTGGCGATTACTCCCTGCCTTAACCGCCGTCGGGAAGAGCTTTTGGCGACTGGCTTCGTGCATTATGACTGTCACCGCAATTGCGGTGAGCAAGCTGCCAATGACCCGGATGGCAAAAGCAGACAGGTCACTGGATGGTTGCCTCATGGTGAAGACCTGATCCTCCACTCGGTCGCGATTATTGGAAACCAATGGATCTATCTGACGCCGCAGTTAGTGCCTGCGCGGAACAGGTTTGAGTTTATTCCTGACCCTCTTCTTGAGTGGCGCAAAGCAGATGGCGGTGCCACCTGGACAGCATTCCGTCATGGGAATGAAGTACCGAAAGCACTTCGCAGAGACCCAGGCCGTCATATCCGTATGCGGGACGAATTCCAGGCTCTCGTCACAAGGGGACATTCGGTGATCGAAGCCAGAGATTCATAACAACGTCCGCTTTTTACGAGGCGAATGTCGGTTCGGAACGACCGGTATAAGGCGGTGAGTTCAACTTGTCATCGCAACACCCTCTGCAACCTATCAGCCGGGGTCTCGAAGTCCAGGGTTTTTCGAGGTCGCTGATTAAGCTTCAGAGCGACGGCGTCGAGTTGATCCTGCGAGACCAGGGATAGGTTGGTGGTTCAGAGGAGCTGCGCCACAAGCGCCTTGCGCTTGACGGAGATCTCCTCGCGCTCATCGACGAGTTCGGCCAGCATAGCATCGATCTCATCGGTGATTGCTGCCTCCGACCAGCCCGCCACTCTGGGGGTCGCCAGAAAACGCCACACCATATTTTCAGGAGCGTCCAAGGTCTCGACGATGTGGCTGAACAGACCTTCCGGTGATGTTCTTTCCGTCCCCCAGCGAAGGGCAGCTCTAAAGTATCGAGATCCGCTGGACCTTCGCCATTTCGATGCGCGTTGCCGATTGACTCGACGAACATTGCGAACGCATCCGTCCCATCGAGATTGTCGGTGATGAACCGCAATTCGGTTGGCTGTGCACCATTGCCCGGGGCCTCAAACAGATCTGGCAGGACCTCTTCAACGATCGTGCGCGAAGTCCAGGCGCCATTTTCCCGGCGGATCTTGATTTGGTCGACCCCGCGGACCACAGGTTGGAGCGTCTGGGCATCGCCGCCTCTCGCGGGCTCGACGACGATGCGACGCTGGCACCGTCGCGGTTGCTACCACTTCTTCGATCATTGCGGTGAGGCCGCCCTTCAACGTTGCAACACGCGCTTGCCTCGCATCGTGCAGACGCAGGACTTCGGACTATGTTGCAAGTGGATCGCCCGTCTATCTTCGCGCCGCCGAAGTGCGGGAGAGCGGCCCACCCTGGTCCGGCGAGGATTCTGCCGAGGTCGAGCGATCAGTGAACAGCTCTGAGGCCAACGAACGGCGTCACGATGTCAATCTCTGCGTCTTTCTAGAGGATGCGATGGCCTTCGATCCTCGCGCCGATACTCGACGACATAGCATCCAAGCCATGAGGATGCCGATCTCATATGCAGCGTCTTGTCCCACTTGGGTGGATATCGATCGTCATTTCTCCCCCGGCTGCGAAAGCGGCTGGGGAGTGACGATCGGGGTCAGGAAGGCTGCTCCGGCCAATAAACCTACCTCAACGCGTAAAGCGAAAGCCTGATCTCTAATTTTGCGAAGCGCTCGCTGGGACCGGCCGCAACGCGGTCAAGGATCAACGACCTAGCGTGCGCCCAAACGACACCAAGCGCTACCCGTTGTCCAGCGTGGAAGATGATTGCCTTCGTGGTTTCTCCGACACGCCAGCGCCCGGCAGACCTTCCTTTCTGGCCTTGGCAAACGCCCGGTCGCCTTCCAGGAACCCGACCAGCATAAAGGGAATCAGTTCAGCCACGGTTTCGGACTCGCCATAGGTCTGACGGTAAAGTGCGGCATAGTCGTTGAGTGCTTGGCTCAAGTCGGCGCCAACGGTGATGGTGATCTTCGAAGGCGTCCGGTCCGGAAGTTTTCCGAGTTTCAGGTTAGCCATGAAGTCCTCCTGTTCACCCCGTGTATGGTCGCAACACGAGGTCCTTGTGCACGATGACGCGCAACGGCCAACCAGGGCGGACGGTGATCGTGGGTTGGATGTTCAAGTTCTTTTCCGTGATCCGTTGGCCCGCTTGACTGACGTTCTGCTGGCTGGATTCACGAATTGCCTTGACCAAGTCACTTTCGTTTTCCCCAAAGCTCAACTCGTTACCAACCCCCAGCAATGTGGCCACCGCGATGCCCTTGATCAGCTGCCAAGTATGGAAATCCACTTTGTCCTCGAGCCCGGCATAGCCGGCCGCGTCGGTCACGGGCAGATTGTCGATTTCGATAGATGAGCCGTCCGGCATCACGATGCGTTGCCACACCAACAGAGCGCGCCTTTGCCCAAAAGCTACAACGCTGTCGTAGGTGCCGATCAGCCGTGAGCCCTGCGGGATGAGCAGGATGCTGCCGGTGACGCTGTCGTGCACATTCTCGGTGATCTGGGCGACGACAAGGCCGGGCAGATCGGAATTGATGCCGGTGATCAGGCTTGCGGCGATCACGCTACCGGCCATGATCTGATAGGGCGAAGCCGGCGTCTGCAGTGTATGCGGGTTGTAGATCCCGCCGGTGTTCCGTTGATCCATGAAATCGAGCTTGCGCTGTTGATTGTTCGGGTCGCCCTCGGCCGGCGCGACGGAAGCTCGCTGGCCTTCTGTATTTGGCTGCGGAGACGCCGTCTCGAAAGGCGAACGTCCGCCCTGCCCATTGCCAAAAGCTTCCGTCTGCTGGGGCCGGTTTTCGATGCGGAAGAAGACTTGCGACTCGCGCGCCTCAATCGCTTGTTGTGCAAGCCGCTGGGCCTCGGCGGAAACGTCTTGCCCTGGTGCGATGCCAAGCTGGCGCTGGTGCTCGAGAATAGGACGGCCGAGATCCCCAGGCAGCGGCGGTCCAAGCACCGGAGCCTTCGGCTTGCTCCCGGAATAGTCCTTAGGCAGCGTTTCAAGTCCCTCGGCGGTCGGCTTGCGGTCCGTGCTGTAGAGCTCTTCGGCCTGCTGTTTCAGGCGCAATGCGGGTCCCCGCAGCGCCATCATCGTGACGCCAAAAACAGCGCCGGAACCAACAGCAGCGATCGCGACGATTATGCCGCGCCTGAACCGCACCGCTCGGCGGGGCGAGGCTCGCAGCTGCAGCTGTTCGGGATTGAGCTTCGGCAGAGCATTCGGATGGGAAGTATCGTTCATGAGCCTCCCCTTACCTGCCAAAACGCGAAAACAGCCAAACCCGCCGCGGCGGTTGCCGACCGTCGGTTCTCGTAATGCGCACCACCTGTTGCTTGGTGCCAAGCCGCAGCTCGGCCGCAGCAAAGAGGCGATCGACGATGTAGTAGTTGCCGCGCATGCGATAGTTGACGAGGTGGTTGTCCCCGTCGGCTCCGACGATGAAGAGCGGCGGCGCCTCCCCTTGGCCGATACGGCTTGGAAATTCGATATAGACCCTGCTGCCATCATCAAAGGCGCGCGTCGGTCTCCACGGTGGCGTGTCGCCGGCGATCGAATACCGGAAGCGGATGTTTTCGAGTGCTACGTTCGAGGCCGCGGGCATTTCAGCCTCGGCCTGAGCGTTGCGCCGCCGAAGCGCCATGAGTTGGTCTTCGCTGTAAATCCAGGAGAGCGCCGCCATGGCAGTTTTCTCAGTGCTTTGAAGTTGCAGGTGATAGGATCGCCTATCGGTCGTGATGACCAGATTGGTGGCAAGCCCCGGCGCGAATGGCTTCACCAGCACATGAGTGCGCTGGTCATCGCCTGAGCCACTAACGGTGTCACCGATCACCCAACGGACCGTGTCCCCGGCTGAGACCGAGGTCAGCTTCTCGCCCCGCTGCAATGAGATATCGGTGACGCGCTCCGGCGCGGCGTAGAGCTGGTAGAGCGCGCCGTCGGCAAAGGGGTAAACCTGCACCGCATTGACATAGCCAAACTTGGTGGGTTGTTGCGTCGCCGCCTTGTTTGCATCGGCGACCTGTTCTTCCGGCGAGCGCTTATCTGAGGCGGGCTTGCCGGGTGCGGGCATCAACTGACCTGGCAACGGCAACGGCTTCGGCACTTCCACGACCTTGACCGGCTTGTCCGGCGCCTTCTCGATCGCGGCTGGTTTGAAGTCATCGTGGTCATAGGAAATCTGAGGCGGCGGCACTGGCTTCGAGGCACAGGCCGAAAGAACCGCAGCAGACGCCGACAGCATGAAGGCAGCACGAAACGATGGGGCTCTATTTGTCATTGGCGGGCTCCTGAGGGGAAAAGGGGGTTGGCGCGGCGCTGTCGAGCTCGCGCGACCAGTCGATGGCGTTGATGAAGACGCCGAGAGGGTTCTTGCGCAGCTGGTCAGTGTTCGTCGGCGAGCGGATCACTATGGTGAGGATACCTGTCCAGCGCGTCGTGCTCGCAAGGCTACCACGCTCAAAAATCTGCTCGGTCCATTTGACCTGGAATGAACTGTCGGAAGCCCTGACGACGCTGGTCACCTGCACCGACACGCTGCGCGTGCCGATCTGACTGAACGGGTCGTTCGCCTTGGCATGCTCGTTGAGGAAAAGCGCCGCGCGGTCGGTGGCGAAATCGTAGGCCGACAGCCAGTTCTGCCGCACCAGCACCGGATCGGTGGAGATGGAGCGGACATTCTGGATGAAGCGGCCGAGATGCCAGGCGATCTGGGCATCGTCAGGCTGGTAGTCCTGAATTGCCGGCGCGACGGCGCGCGCCTCACCAAAACGGTCGACCTCAACGACGTAAGGCGCAAAGCGGCCCTGCGCCGACTGCCATAGAAGCCCGCCAGAAAGCCCCGCGGCCAAGGCCAGGCAGCCAAAGGCCATCAGGCGCCAGTTCCTCGCCTGCACGCGCGCTGTGCCGATGCGTTCGTCCCAGAGCTGACCGGCCTTTTGATAAGGTGTTTCAGGCTCGGACGTCTTTCCGTAACGCTGAACGGGTCGCTTGAAGAGCATCTAATCTTCCTTGTCGTTGAGAGAGGGGTTGGCGCCGCTTCCGCCCCGATCGCCATCGCGCACCACCTGCGTGGCAGCATGGCGATGGGCGCGCGCGGCCTGTTCGGAGCGCAGACGCCTTGCCCATGGAGGCGCCGCGGTTGGATCCGCAGCGGGCGAACTTCCGCTCATCGAGCTGATCGGCGTGCCACCGGTCGCTGTCCAGCCGGCATCGCGGCCGGCGTCGGCGCTGCGTCGGAAAGGCTCTGAAGCAGATCGCATTCCCTGCATCGCGGCGCCGCCAGCGGCATTCGCAACACCCTGCAGCCCAGCAGCTACCCCGGAGAGGACGGAGCCAGGCGCTGTTGCACGGCCCATATGCCAGGCCGTGGAAGCAGCCGATCCCATAGCTGTGCCGGCACGGATTGCACCAAGACTACCGCCGGCCGCCATGCGCGTGCCGGCAAACGCGGCGCCTCCGGCAACGAGCGTTGATCCGGCTGCGGCCCCCGTTGTTCCAAGTGCTGCGCCCGCACCGAGCTGCGGCGCGCCGGAAACAAGACCCGACGCAATCCCGGGGCCGAAAATGCCGAGCCCAAGCAGCGCAAGTGCACCCAACACCTGCGACATCGCCGCGGCCAGGTCCGGCTCCTGGCCCTGCAGGGCGGAAGCGAACTCGCCAAAGAGCGTGGAGCCGATGCCGACGATGACGGCAAGTACCATCACCTTGATGCCCGACGAAACCACATTGCCGAGCACGCGCTCGGCCAGGAACGCCGAGCGGTTCCAGAGCGCGAAGGGCACCAGGACGAAGCCGGCCAGCGTGGTGAGCTTGAACTCGAGGATGGTGATGAAGAGCTGGATGGAAAGAATGAAGAAGGCGATGAGGACCAAGAACCAGGCCAGAAGCAGCACGAAGATGGTGAGCGCGTTACCGAAAATTTCGGGGAAGCCTACTAGCTGGCTCGCTTCATTGAGGAGCGGCCAGGCGCCCTCGAAGCCGGCTGCGGCAATCCGGCCTGGCCGCAGGAGACTTTCGGCGGACAGATTGCCGGCGGACGCATTGATGCCGAGCCCGGCAAAGGAACGGTAGATGATGTCGGCGAGGTTCTTGAAGTTGTTGAGCATGAAGGCGAAGGCGCCGACATAGAGCACTTTGCGGACAAGCCGGCCAAAAACGTTGGGTTCGCCGCCGAAAGCCCAGACCAAGCCCGCGAGCGTGATGTCAATGCCGATCAGAATTGTGGTGAGAAAGGCGACGTCGCCCGAAAGCAGACCGAACCCGCTATCGATATAGCGGGTAAAGGTCTCCATGAAGCGATCGATGACTCCGAGGTCGTTCATGTAGCCGCCTTCCTCGTTGTCTTAAAGAACTGCCGATCAGTTTCCGGGATAGGCCGTGCCGGTGCCCAGGAAACGCTTCGTCGTCTCGCGAGCGGCTTCCTCAGACTGCGCCTTGCGCGCCGCATCCTCGGCCTCGGCCCGGAACTGGGTCGCAAGCAGCGTCTGAATCTGCATCTGCTGCTTGGTCGAAAGCGCGATCAGCTGATTGGTAGCCTGGCTTGCCTCGAGGGCACCTGCCGCGCCCTGACTGCGATTGACGAGATCGGTAAGCAGGTCGCCATCGGCCTGCACGTTCTCGACGATCTGCGACTGCGCGCTCATGGTCTGGCGGAACGCCTGCATGGCGCTCTGCCAGCGCTCGCGCGCAGCGCTCGCCACATCGCTGACCTTGATGGTGGCGTCGTAGCTTTCCGGATATTGCTGGCGCCACTGGTCCTGCAGCTTATCGAGATCGAAGCTCAGGCCGCTCGCCTGGGTCATCAGACCGTCAATCCGTTGGAGCGAGCCGGTAAGCTGGCCCACGGAAGAGAAATCCAGGCGCTGAAGGTTGCGCGCCATGTTCTGCAGCATGGTCGCCTGGTTCTGAAGCGACTGGATTTGGTTGTTGATCTGCTCCAATGCGCGTGCTGCCGCTAGCACATTCTGGGAATAGTTGGACGGGTCAAAGACGATCAGCGCATAGGCCGGCTGGACGTAGTCAGCCATCGGTTTGGCGATCAGGGAAACGGTCACTAAGCTGGTAAAAAGGCGGCGTCCGATCATGACGATTGCTCCTTGTCAGGTTGAGGAAATTGCTGGAGAAGCTCGGCAGCCCAATCTAGGCCGCGCGCACTGAAGAAACGGGCGGCAAAGCTGCCCTGCCCTTCTTCGGAAAGAACATTGTCGATCAGGGTCTGCGCGGCCGGGTCGGAGGCGCCGCAAAGCGCACGAGCGATCGGGCCGAGTCCGAGCTCGAAGAGGCGATTGCCGCGGCGCGACTGCAGGTAGTAGTGGCGCTTCGGCGTGGCGCGGGCGACCAATTCGATCTGTCGCTCATTAAGACCGAAGCGCTCATAGGCTGCCCGTGCCTGCGGCTCCACCGCACGATCATTGGGGAGAAAAATGCGCTGCGGGCAGCTCTCGATGATTGCGGGTGCGATAGAAGAGCCGGCGATGTCGGCAAGCGACTGCGTAGCGAAGATCACCGACACATTCTTCTTGCGCAGCACCTTCAGCCATTCGCGGATGCGGGCGGCAAAGAGCGGGTGGTCGAGATAGACCCAGGCCTCGTCGAGCATGAGCAGCGTCGGCCGCCCGTCAAATCGGTCCTCGAGGCGGTGGAACAGATAAGTGAGCACCGGCAGCACAGCGCCTCGGCTGTGCATCAGTTCCTCGGTCTCGAAACACTGCACATCCGAGATGGCCAGCCGGTCGTCATCGGCATCGAGCAGCCGGCCGAATGGACCGTCGAGCGTGTAGGGCATCAACGCCGATTTGAGCGCATTGGACTGAAGCAGGACCGACAGGCCAGTCAGCGTGCGTTCCTGCGCCGGCGCGGTGGCGAGGCTGGTGAGCGCCGACCAGATTGCCTCCTTCACCTCCGGGGTGACGGTGACATTCTCGTGGGCAATGAGGCCGGCGATCCATTCGGCCGCCCAGCTCTGTGTGGCCTGGTCGTCGATGTGGCGCAGCGGCTGGAAAGCAAGCCCACCATTCGCACCCAACGCATGGTGGTCGCCGCCCATGGCAAGCGCGGCGGCGCGGGCCGAATTGCCTTTGTCGAAGACATAGATTTGCGCGCCAGCGTAGCGCCGGAACTGCAAAGCGATCAGGGCAAGCAGAACCGACTTGCCGGCACCGGTCGGCCCGACAATCAGCATGTGGCCGACATCGCCGATATGGGTCGAAAGCCGAAACGGCGTCGAGCCGCAGGTTTCGGCGAAAAGAAGCGGCGGAGCGTAATCGCCGGTGACCTCGGCAAGATGCTCGTTCTCCGCTGGACCTGCCCACACGGACGACAGCGGCATGAGATGGGCAAGGTTAAGCGTGTGAACGAGCGGCTGGCGAACGTTGGCGTAGACATGACCCGGCAATGAACCAAGCCACGCTTCGACGGCATTGATGCTTTCGCGAATGGTGGTGAAGCCGAGCCCGTTGACAATCCGCTCGACGGCGCGAAGCTTTTCCGCGGCGGCTTTACGGTTCTGATCCCACACCGTCACCGTCGTGGTGAGATAGCCGAAGCCGACGTGATCGCCGCCCAATGCCTGCAGTGCTGCATCGGCATCGAGCGCCTTGTTGTCGGCGTCGCTGTCGACGAGAGGCACAGGTTCGTTGGTCACCACCTCGCGCAGAATAGCCGCGATCGACTTTCGCTTGGCAAACCACTGCCGGCGCAACCGCGTCAACGTCTTGGTGGCTTCCAGTTTGTTGAGAGGGATGAAGCGCGTCACCCAGCGGTAGGCGAAATCCTGGTGATTGAGGGCATCGAGGATTCCGGGCCGGGTCACGTTCGGAAAACCGAGGATTGTGAGGGTGCGCAGATGCTGGTCACCCAGCATCGGCTCTAGGCCGCCGGTCAGCGGCGCGTCAACCAGGACGCCGTCGAGATACATTGGCGTTTCAGGCACGGCGACCGGATGGCGGCGGGTCGAGATCGTGCCGTGCAGATAAGTCAGCGTCTCGGCGTCATCCATCGCACGTACTTCAGGAATGAAGCCCGACAGAAGATCGAGAACCCGGTCAGTCTCATCGCCAAACCACGCCAGTTCCTCGCGCCAGTTTCTCGCGGCTCCCGAATGATGCGACTCGACCAAGGCGCTTTCCGCCCGCGCCTGGCCATCCGGTGGCGGCATGAAGACCAAGGTCAGATGATAGACGCTCTCGAAATGCGCGACCTTGCCCTCGAAGGCGCCGCGCCGTTCCTCGTCGACAAGCCAAGAGGCGGCGTCCGGAAACATCGAGCTCGGATAGCCCAGCGCCACAACGCGCTCGGCCTCGAAGAACAGCGCCCAGCCAGAGCCCAACCTCCTCAGCGCATTGTTTGCGCGGGCGCAAACGCCGATGAGCTCAGCTTCCGTCGCGCTTTCAAGGTCTGGGCCACGAAACTGCAACGTCCGCTGAAAGCTGCCGTCCTTGTTTAGCACGATCCCAGGCGCAACCAGTGCTGCCCAGGGAAGATGGTCGGCAAGCCGGTCGGCTTTGCCGCGGTATTCGGAAATATTCAGCATTCGAGCCAGCCCTTCTGGCGAACATGGCGGATAAGCACGCTGGCAAAGTCCGGGTCGCGCCGTGCGGCAAAAACCGCGAGCGTGTGTCCCGCCACCCAAACCACCAAACCGCTAATCCACTGCTGCAGGCCAAGGCCGACTGCCGCCGCCACCGTGCCGTTGAGGATCGCCACCGCCCGCGGCGCACCGCCGAACAGGATCGGCTGAGTCAGAGCCCGGTGGACGGGCACCTCCAATCCTTCGGTATGCTGCTCTCCGACGGCCATCAGACGAGCGCTCCGCCACCAAAGGAGAAGAAGGAGAGAAAGAAGCTCGAGGCCGCGAAGGCGATCGACAGGCCAAAGACGATCTGGATGAGCCGGCGGAAACCGCCGGCCGTGTCGCCGAAGGCAAGGGTGAGGCCAGTGGTTATGATGATGATCACGGCAACGATCTTGGCCACCGGCCCCTGCACCGATTCCAGGATCTGCTGAAGCGGCTGTTCCCAGGGCATGCCGGAGCCGGCAGCGTGAGCCTGAGCTGTGAGAAGAAGCGCGACGACGGCGGACGAAAGAAAGCGAATTTTCCTGCGCATGAGATGACCTTTCAAAGCTGCTGGAGTTGCGGAAGGGTGAGCGGGGTGACGGCGTAATCGCCGCTGCCGTCGAGACCTGCGACCTCGGCGATCGCGTCAACGCGGCGCGCGGGTCCTCTTCCGGCAATAAAGATGACCAAGTCGACGGCATCGGCGATCAGCCGGCGGGGAACGGTGACAACGGCTTCCTGGGCGAGCTGCTCAATACGATAGAGTGCGGAGCGTGCCGAATTGGCGTGAACCGTGGCAATGCCGCCGGGATGTCCGGTGTTCCATGCCTTCAACATATCCAGGGCTTCCGCGCCTCTGACTTCGCCGACGATGATGCGGTCGGGCCTCAGCCGCAAGGTGGAGCGTATGAGATCGGCGAGTGTGACGGAGCCCCGCCTCGTCCTCATGGCAACGCAGTCCTTGGCCGCGCATTGCAGCTCGCGGGTGTCCTCAATCAGGATCACCCGCTCATCGCATTCGGCGACTTCTGCCAGTAGAGCATTGGCAAGTGTCGTTTTGCCCGACGATGTGCCGCCGGCGACCAGGATGTTGCGCCGCTCGCGCACCGCCTTCCTCAGGGCATCAGCCTGCAGCGGGAGCATGACGCGATCCGCGACATAGTTGGCCAGCGTGTAGAGTTTTGCCGCCGGTTTGCGGATGGCGAAGCATGGCGCCAGCACGACCGGCGGTAGCAGACCCTCGAAGCGCTCGCCTGATGGCAATTCGGCACTGACAATCGGACTATCTGCATGCGCCTCGGCGCGCACGTGGGAGGCAACGAGGCGGATGATGCGTTCCGCCTCGGAAGGGTGCATATGCACACCTGTGTCGACCCGGCCGTCTCCCAACCTGTCGAGCCGCAGCGCGCCGTCGGGATTAACCATCACCTCGATGACGGTCGGATCGGCAAGGGCCTCGGTGATCGCGGAGCCCATGGCTGTGCGCAGCATGGCGCGGCGGCGATGGTCGGCCTCTGGATGAGAGCTCATCCTTCGCCTCCGTTGCCATTGCCGTTGCCAAGCGAGCGCTTCCCGGAGGCGATCTGGCGACCGACCTGCTCGACGAATTTGTCAAAGCGCTCTTGGGCAATCGCCTGTGTCGCCCGATCCGGGACTGGCGTGTGGGCATGAAGCGTGATCGAAAAGCGTATGAAGAGCGCCAGGCTCTCTAGGATCACCTCGATATCGGCTCGGATATGGTCGAGGTCGCGGGAAAGACGGTCGAGCCGCCTGCCATAACGATTGTCGAGCTCGTTCTCGCCACGCCGCTCGATGAAGGCCTCGACCGCTTTTGCGACGATCGCCGATTTTGTGGTCGACGGGTTGCGGCTGAGGGTTTCCAGCTTCTCGCTTAACGCGGGTTCGAGCAGAAACTGGTGGCGGATGCGGTGGGACTTCATATGTCTCGTTCCGACTGACCGGCGCTAATGCGCCGGCGGCGGGAACGAACATCGTCGAGATCGGCAAAATCGCTTATGGGCGTTATCTACGCCGAGATACGCCTGAGCCGCGGAAGCACTTAGAAGCCGGGGATGATGTCCTTGTCGTCGCCCCTTCCCCCGTTGATACCGTAGGCGCTCGCCGCGGTAGAAACCCGGTCCATGACACGCTTGTCTGCGAGTGCCTCGGCGTCATCGTCCGCCAGATTGAAGAGGTCGTCTTGATCAGGCTCCTGAGAGACGACCACGTGTTCTTCAGGCAGGCCGGGATGACGCTGCTGTTGCACGCCGCCCTCTTCTTCGATTGACGCGCCGGCGTTTTCGTCATCGGCAGCGAGACGGCGGTCAACACTGCGGATTTGTCCGCTCCAATCGTCGGGGCGCGACGCAGGACAGTCCGCGAACAGACCCTCCCGCAACACCGGCGCCGGCAGCACCCGTCCGGTGAAATTCGGATCCTGGTAATAGCGCAACTTCTGGGCGCGAATCGGCGGCAACCCCGAAACAAGGATTAATTCGTCAGCTTGCGGCAACTGCATCACTTCGCCAGGCGTCAGCAGCGGGCGAGCGGTCTCCTGGCGACTGACCATCACGTGCGAAAGCCAGGGCGCCAGCCGGTGGCCGGCGTAGTTGCGCATGGTCCTGAGTTCCGTCGCCGTACCGAGCGCATCCGAGATGCGTTTGGCCGTGCGCTCGTCGTTGGACGAAAAGGCAATGCGCACATGGCAATTGTCGAGAATGGCGTTGTTCTCGCCATAGGCTTTGGAGATCTGGTTCAAGGATTGCGCGATCAGATAGGCGCGGATGCCGTAACCCGCCATGAAGGCGAGCGCGGTCTCGAAGAAGTCGAGGCGACCAAGAGCCGGAAATTCGTCCAGCATCATGAGCAGTTGGTACTTGCGGCTTTTCTTCGGGTCACCTTCTAGCCGCTCCGTCAGTCGCCTGCCGATCTGATTGAGCACCAGTCGCACCAGTGGCTTGGTGCGCGAGATATCCGATGGCGGCACCACCAGATAGAGCGACATCGGTCGTTCCGCATCCATGAGGTCGGCGATGCGCCAGTCGCAGGCCGATGTTGCCGAGGCAACCGTCGGATCACGATAGAGCCCGAGAAACGACATGGCGGTCGAGAGAACGCCAGAACGCTCGTTCTCTGACTTGTTCAGCACCTCGCGAGCCGCCGAGGCCACGACGGGATGGACCCGAGGTGTGTCGGCCGTGCCGAGGTGGTTGGTGGTCATCATCCGCAGCAGTGTCGTGGCAAACGAGCGTTGCGGATCCGACAGGAAAGTGGCGACGCGGGCGAGCGTCTTTTCTTCTTCGGCGTAGAGCACGTGCAAGATGGCCCCGACCAAGAGTGAATGACTAGTCTTCTCCCAATGATTCCGCCGCTCCAGCGCGCCTTCCGGATCGACGAGAATGTCGGCGATGTTCTGAACGTCGCGGACCTCATCTGAGCCCCTGCGCACTTCCAGCAGCGGGTTGTACCGCGCCGACCTTGGATCGGTCGGGTTGAACAAAAGGGAGTACGAGAACTTCGACCGCCAGCCGGAGGTCAGCTGCCAGTTCTCGCCTTTGATGTCGTGAATGACGGCCGAGCCGGTCCAGGAAAGAAGAGTTGGAACGACCAATCCGACGCCCTTGCCCGAACGTGTCGGCGCAAAGGCCATGACATGTTCCGGCCCGTCATGTCGCAGATAGTGATCCTTCAGTTTGCCAAGGAAAACGCCGGCCGGCTCAAACAGGCCTGCCTTCTCGATTTCCCGAGCCGCGGCCCATCGTGAGGAACCGTAGGTGGTGACCAACCCCCTCTGCCGCGCGCGCCAGAGGGAGCCAGCTATTGCGGCCGCACACCCCAGGAATCCGCTGGCTCCGGCAAGCATGCCGGCCTTGTCGAAGACCTCAGGGGCGTAGGCGTCGAATTGAAACCACCATTCGAACAGTTTCCACGGCTTGTAGATCGGCCAGGCCGCCGCGACAAACCATGGCGCGCCAAGCTGCAGCTGATTATCCAGCATGTGGGCGCACCATTGAGTCGCTGTCCATACGCCGAGGATGACGATGGCGAATACAACTACGATCTGACCGACAAGGAGCTTCGTCGGTGTCATGGGCGCAGCCTCCGAGGTATTGTTAAACGGAAGCAGCATGGCGTGGCGTTTCAGAGTATCGAAGATACCCAATATACGCGCCCGTGCGATCCAGCGAACGTTGCAGGCTTGGACGGTTGGGTTAGCCAAGAAATGTCATCGCGAAGGTGACCGGCGAATGACTTGTATGGGGCCGGGAGCTGCCAGTCTGGTTTCGTGATGAACTATTGAAAAGCTGCCATTTCACGACCGACCAGGCGCCTTCTCCAGATGCCTACAGGCCACAGCCGAGTTAGGCCCAACTATTAACTGAGTTTGCCAGTCGACTGGAAATCCGCGCACCAAGGCATGTAGTTGCAGCGCGGGGCGGTGCCTTCCTTCGACCGCCTGAACCGCAAAGACTCCGGCCGGCCGGATTTTTCCTATGCTCCGACTGGCATTGTGCTCAGGTTCCCGGCATAGGAGCGCCGGTTCAGCCGGCGATCTTGATACCTCCCGCGGTAGTTCATCAGTACGAGCAGCTGCATCTCCAAAAGCCATTGCGACGCGTTCCACGCGTCAAAAATGTCGAGGTCATAGTTGAATGGACCCGGATGTGTGACACCGTTCCTGAATTCGGTGATCAGGCTGAAGCCGTCGCGTCCTTGAGGCTGCCCCTTCTTCGGCCGGAGCCGCTTCGCCAGCAGTGCTGACTCGTCGGCAGGATCGCCCTTGATCCCGAGCAGGCGCGCGCAAGCCCTGATCTGCTCCGCGAGATTGACGTTCCTAATCAAGTTCGGGGTCCAGCCGCCGGTGGACCCGAGGACGTGGCCGGCGAGGGTCTCAAGCCCTGCCGCCGACATGATGACGGCCGTTTCGACCGCATCGTAACGGGTCACATTGGAAATCTTGTAATAGACGAGCGCGCGGCCCAGGCTTCGTCTGGCGTCGTCCGTCGACATCAGGTGCATATAGCTCTGGAAAAGCTCCGGAAGCTCATCCTGCAAGGCCCAATGGTACCAGCCGGGCAGCGCGTGAAGGCGGTCCGTCTTGGTGAAGCCAAGGCAGCGGAAACCATTGTGGGCGTCGTTCCGTACTTGGCCGTATCCCACTCGAGTTCCCTTTATAAACCCAAGAAATCCACAAACCCGACTAAGAAACTCATACAAACGGGTCGCCCTGAACGGCTTGCCGTCCAATGTCTGCAGTGTCGCGGCGTGCGAGATCGTCGGTTGTAGGGGCAGCCGTTCGTTTCGGCCTTCCATGGCGCGAAAGTGCTCGAACGGGGCGAGCGAGACCTCATAGTTTTCGTACACTAGCACGATCGGGGCCGCCTTCGGGTGCAAGCGCGGTCCGTTCAAGATCAGGGCAGTCGCAGAACCTTTCGACTTCCCAGCCAAATCCAACGGCGAAATTCTTGCCGTGGCTACGAACTCCTCGTGACCGGCAAAGTGCATCTGGTGACTGGTCATCAGGAATTCAGCAGTGGTGCCGCCCTCGAATGTGACGAGCAAGTCCTTGGCGATCTTGTTGGGACCGGGTTCCAGAGCGCCCTGCCATTTCAGTTCAACCTCGAGATAGTTGTCGAGACGCAGCGCCACGTCCCGCGCGGCCATGGGCTTGCCATCGAGTGTAATGGTCACGACGCTGTCCCGCATCCCCACAGGCCCGTGGGGATGACCTTCGTAGATCGCAGTCGGCGACGGATCGGCAGCCAAATCATCCTCCCAAAACGCAATCGCTGCCGGTTGCGGGCCTGATACGGCACTTCCAGATGTTTTGAAGCGTCGGCGCAGTCCACCGCTTATTTGATCGTAACGGACAACCCGACGCCCCCTTTGAAAGGGCGCTCCATGTGGGCGCCCTGTTGGCAACACTCCTATGAACTACGGATTTTCGAAGTTCGCCGCATCGTCGAAGAACGCTTCCACCTTTGCCTTGGTAAAAGCCTTTCCTCCAAACCAGTGGTGCTTGGAGCTTTTCATCAGCTGCTTACACCCCAGCTTGTCGTACTGCTTGATGCCCCGAGGAAACTCCATGTTGAGCGTAGGTCGGCGCACTTCGCTGCTCGAGCCGTGATGTGGCCCCTGATCCTTTTCAATTAGATCGAAACGCGCGTATTTGCCATCGTGCGAGAGCCAGTGTTGGACGCAATGCGTCCCGGCTTGCGCTGACGGTAGATTTATAGAACGGGCCCGACGCGCCAGCTTCTGTGCCTGCGTTGCGAGCGCCCCTTTGAAAGCACCTTCATCTAACGCCCAAAAGAACCAGTCCGGATCTGCAATCAAGATCTGGGGCAGCGTCTTACCCATATCTCTCCATTTTCCAAAATTGACCTCACTCCACACTATGCCGCTCCTCCCAGCCAGAACTTACGATCGCCAGTATTTAGTAGCGAGCAACCAGAATAGCTACCACTGTCCGAACCATAACAAATCGCTCCTTGAGCGGCTGCGCCTCTCACAAATCTGGCCAGATTGTCCAGAATATAAAAATAGAGGCCTTGGTGGCTTACCCCGTCCGTTTGGACATGCTTCAAGGGCCTTGGATATGAAAGGGGTATTTACAACGGGGCACATTGCTCCTCGGCGTCATTTTCGCGAAAGCGAAAAACCTCCTTGGCCGAACGCCGGAGATTTCCACTTTCGCGGGATGACCGGCTGTTCTTTGATGCTTCGAGAGTAGACACTACCTGAAAGTGGGCCTCCCCTAGCGGTGACGCCGGGCCCGTCGCCAGATTACGTGACAAGGGTCCCTATCATTGGCCGATCAACACTACACTAAATGGCAGTCTAAGTTTCGAAGGATAGCGCGTGCCAGACTAGGATTTTCATTAGTTATCAGCTCATGACTTGGAACTGCTAACCAGAGACCTTCTGCAAGCGCATTGGAAGGTGGACATCGAAAACTTCAAGTCCGGCAAAGATGGGGAATAGACCTGAGGTATGCGCGCGGTCCGCAAAAGATCGTAGTCCAGGTTAAACACTATCACAGGACTGGCTTACGTGGCCTCCTGCGCGAAATGGCGGCTGAGGCTATTAAATTGCGCGCGTTGGCGCCGTTGAGATACCTGCTGGTCACGTCCGTTCCTCTCTCACCCGCGAACAAGGATGAGATTGTTGCGGCTCTGGGACAGGACCTGATCGCGCCGGACGATGTGGTCGGGCAGGAAGGGCTCAACGCGTTGCTCGACCAGTCTCCCGAGGTAGAAGGACGCCATTTTAAATTGTGGCTTGCAAGCCGCGGCGTCCTCGACCGCGTGCCGAATAGCGCGAGTTGGTCAGCGTCGTTGATACGAGCCCAGAGGCAGATGCTGCTACTCTCGAAGGTCTTAGGCTCGCGTTTGAGACAATCAGGGGCAAGAACTTCGATCAGGAGTTGAGCGAGTGCCGGTCGGCTGAAGAGTTCGAGGGCTTGAAGGAGGATCTGGAACTGTTCCGCGACCATATCCTGGTCGACATCGACGACCTTCTTTTGCGGGTTGAGACTGCAGCACAAGAAGAAAATGAGAGCGATAGCGCGGGCCGCGACGATGATGCTTATGACAGGTACAAGGACAGCCGGGCAGAGGCCTATTTCGCTGATCAGGAACTGAGTGAGATGCTTGGGTCACTCCGCGGCGATAGTTGACCGACCGCCGCCACAGCAGCGATGGACGTGAGATTGATACCCCTCACTTGGAGCAACCATGGGCCGCTCCCTAGACCACCGCTCTTGGGAGTCAGATATCGTCGACCGTACGGCCGAGATGAGGCGCAAACTTTGCCTGTCAGCGCCGGGGATGCCCGCTTACAGTGCCACGGACGAGAGCCTCGTCTAGATCGCGCCGCCTGTCCAGTACGACGCTCTGCCTATGCCCATCGCAACTCGATCCCGCCAAGCCCTTGGGCGACGGCTGGGTTCATCGTGCCGGCGGTGGCCGTCTCCGGGGCGTTGAGCTCGACCTGCATGATCCTGGGGGTCGAATACATGGACGCGATGCGCAGCAGCTGCGCAATGGTCAAAGCACCGATGGCTGCCCCGACGAACGGCACGGCGGCGCTGGCCTCGGCAAGGGTAAAGGTGCCGCAGCCGTCATATTTCCTCGCGTGCTCGCGATAGGCGAGCGTTTCAAGGATGACATCGATGTTCTTGGGTTTTGCGGCATGAGCCCATAGCCCTTCGGTGTCGACACCCTTTGGCACCACTCGAATTTGGCCGATCTCGAAGTCGAAGGCGCCGTGCCCGACACCGGCATCGATCATGACGCCATGGCCCGCTTTGGCGATCGCCAGCCGCGCCGTTGGCTCATCAAGGCTGGTCAGTACTACCGGTGGGTCATTGTCCGTCGGCTGCAAATCGCCATAGTTCCGGCGCTCAAGCAACGATGTGGTCCATCCTGCGGCTTCAAGCCACCGCGCAGCCACCCGGGTCTTCTTGTTTTCCTTCTCGAAGTCGAGCAACTGCGTCACGAGGCCCGTGCCGACATTTTCTTCGCCGACAGTCTGATCGTCCTGAAGGATTGCATGCGTATCGGCGGCAGGAAGAAAGGCAAGGCTCCACAAGAAGCCCTGACCGACATGCCCCAGTCCCACCAGCCAAAGCGAGCGGGGAAGTATGAGTGCCGTCGGCGGCTGCTCGGGTTCGCCCCCCTGCGACCAAGGCTGCCAGAGCGAGATCACGGAACGGCGATTGACTGAATGACGGCGCCCAATCGCGTTCGCGAAAACCTGGCGCACGGCGAGCGCTCCTGAAAATACCCCGGCCAGTGGGTTGCCGAATTTGCCGCAAGGATCGTCATCCCAGCCGGGGATCACGCCAGCGCTCCAGCCGTCCCACCAGCATCGCACGAAGGCTCCGGCTATAGGGGAGTCGCCGACTGCAACAATGTGCGTCACGCTCGACGGAAGCAACGCGGAGACCTGGGCTCCGCAAGCCTCTGCGACCGTAAAGAGATCGCTCCCGAGGGCCAGCCTGGCCTCGAGCGGAATATCGCGCGGGCAGACAAGCGTGGCCTTGCCGAAGGTCTTCACGGCGGTGTTGAGAGCGGTGACTACAGCGGCCTGTGCCGCGGCGGAGGCGATCCCGCCACAGCTGGTGACTACGGCAACGTGCACGGCATCCAGCGCGGCCGCCGCCTGGTCGAAGTCGCGCTCGCTACCCGCGGCATCGGTGATTACCTTGGCGATGCGCGAGCGGCGGAGATCGGGGATCATTTCGGCCTCTTGAGCCCGAGCAGCGATGCACCAGCATGGGAGTGGTCGACCCACTTGCCGTTGCCTAGATACTCATACTGGCCAATGCCGCCGGGGATCACCGAACCGGCAGCGAAATCGGGAAGAATAAACGCGAAGTGTCCACCGCGTGGCATAACCGGGTCCGCCTGGTCGGACGCACTTTGCCCATAGTGAAATGGGTGGACATGCACGTCCGCAACGACGCGGTATCGACGCTCGCGGCAGATCTGCCACAGGCGAGGCAGCTTGTTGCCGTCGAAATGGACGATACCGCTATCGAGGGCGTGCGGATCGAGATCGTCGTAATAGACGAACGCACGAATGATCTTAGGCTCCTTGTTGGGGCTCTCGCCGATAAGGAAGGCACCGCTTTCCCGTCTCCCGCCGAGCGTCCGGAGCTTCAGTTCCGAAGCTCCCGCCAACCATACGGCCTCGTCGCAGACAATGCGGGGCTTAGGCCGCCCTGGCAGCCAGCCAAAGAGCCTGTTCAGAAACGAGGGCATAGAGCTGCTCCATGATGAAGGTGATTGCCCGGTTCCGGTGCCAGGCTTCGTCGGGACGCTTCCGCCACCAGTCATTGTGCTGGGCCGCGCCGCGGTTCCAGGCGCGGTAAATGCCGCCGTCGCTGTTGCCGTCGCCCCAGGCTTTGAGTGCTTCGACGAAGCCCGAGGCGCCTGCACTGGGTGCTGCGGGGCGAGTGCCGTGTTGCGGATCCTCCGCATAGGTCCAACGCTCGACATAAGGGCCAGGATCAGGGAAGCCCATGCACTCAAGACGGAAGTCATGGGTGAAGACCTCGGCCTGACCAGTTACGACCCGGATGCGCACGAAGAGGTAGGGCCAGGCAACCGTGAGAATCTCCCAACGGCCCTCGTCGACGCCCGCAAGGAAACGAACCGAGTTCAACTGGTTGATCAGGGTCTTCTGTGCAGGCGTGATCTCGACCTCAGCCATTGGTGAAGTCCTTGAGGGTCAGGTCGAGCGTCAGCGAGCAGCCCGGGCGCTTGACGTAGATACCGAGCATCGCGTCCTTGGGCAGGGGCTGATCGGCGCCCGGCAGCATCAGATTGGCCTTCGCCGCGGTATTGTCGTCAAGGTTGAAGCCACGCTTGCTGACCGCCCACTGCAGAACTCGCAGGATGGTGACCGCTGGCGAGAACTCCCGGCTCTTGGTGTCGCCGTCGTAGTTGACCTGAACGGCTACACGGCGGCAGCGGTGAACCAGGATCGAGATGGCGCGGCGATCGCCAATGCCCGTCAGCGTCTCCTCGTTGTCGCGTTCGAACAAATGGGCCTTTTCGAAACCCGGCTTGCCATGAGCGGCGCGCAGGATGGCATCCAGATCACCGGCTTCAATTTCGAGGTCCAAGTGCTCCTGTAGGTCCTCGAACTCAAGTTCGACACGGACCTTGTGGCGATCGTCAGAGCCACCTTCGTTGTTGGTAGTCATTGCAATTCTCCGCAGCGCCCCGGAATCCTTGCACGGGAAGGGCGGAGCAAAATCCCTTGGTCCCGGCACTTCTGCGTGTTATTCCCACATCTGGGAACGCTGATTCTGATATGGCACGGCACTAAGTCGAGCGCAATAGCCGTCCCACATTTGGGAACCTTTTTTGCGATGGAGCCGCGGTTGCCATGAAGCTGATGGGGATATCGAGGTTGCACGAACTTGCGCGTCGTGCCCGTGACTGCCTTGACGGAGCCGTACCGGCACTGGTTGCCGAGCTCGAGGCAGGGTCCTGGCGATCGATGGATCAAATCGCTGAGTTCTACCCGTCGGCCGTCATCGATGGCATCAAGGTCCGAATCCTACTCGACGGTGGCTATCGGATCGATCTGCTCGCTGACTGCGAGGCGCAGATGGTTCTCATTGAATATGCGGGCGCGACTAGCGGGGCACGCGCCAAGGGCAAAACAGGGAGCAAGGTTACATGACGGTTCGACCTATACGTACGCACGAGGACCACCAATCGGCACTCAAACGTGCCGCGGCGCTGTTCGGGCATAAGAGCCCAAAGGATCGCGACGAGCTCGAAGTGCTGCAGGCCGTCATCGAACGATGGGAGCGATCACAGCATCCCGTCAAGGCAGCCACCCCTTCTCAGGCGATCAAGTTTCGCATGGCACAGACAGGACTGTCCCAACGCGATCTGATGGCATATCTCGGAAGCAAATCTCGAGTTTCCGAGATACTCAACGGCCAGCGACAGCCGACGGTTGATCAGATCAGAGCACTGCACCAGCACTTGGGCATTCCAGTTGCTTCGCTGATCGGCTCGTTCAAGCACGAGCCTGCGACGGGTGCCTCGAGCACCTCGATGGCGGCGGAGGGGAAGCTTCGGAAGCTTGGCGTGATGAAAGCGAAAGACAATCTCGCTGGCTTTTTATCGCGTTCGAAAGCTTCTACCCCTGCGGTCGCCATGTTGCGCAAGACCAGGACTGAACGTACCAATGCCAAGACGGACTTGGCAGCGCTAGAAGCGTGGTGTGCGGCGGTATTGATGCGCGCTGAGAAAATCAAAATCAAGAAGATGGACATAAGTGACCCGGAAAAAACTGCCAGACAACTTGCACAGATAAGCATATTTCCTGACTGGAATGCTCGTATTTTTTCTGAGCTACATCGAATTGGAATAATATTAGTTGTATTGGAACATATGCCAGGAACATTCCTTGACGGTGCTGCGATGTGCAGGGGAGACGGTGTTCCAGTGATAGCGCTGACCCTTCGCCACGATCGTTTGGACAATTTCTGGTTTACGCTGTTGCATGAGTTTTCTCACGTGGTTTGCCACTTGAGCTCTGATCGACAGGTCATTTTGGACGATCTGGATGTGGCGAGTTCGGAAACCATAGAAGCGGAGGCGGACTCGTTTGCACGAAACGCTCTTATACCTCCTGCCATATGGAGGCGGATCGACAAGGACAGCAGCACGGAGGAGGTCTTGGAGGCGGCGCAGAAAGCTGGCGTGCATCCTGCGATCTCCGCCGGTCGCTGGCGATTCGAGCATTCGGACTATCGCCGCTTTTCCAAGCTGATCGGTCGGGGTGAGGTGAAGACCGCTCTTATGCGGGCCTAAGCCACGATGTCATAATCGTACAACCGCGACTGTAGCGAGTTCGCTTGGGATATCAGCTAACGGGAAGCTGCAAGGTTGGGGTCAACGTCTGACATGGAGGCGCATTGCCGCCCGGCAGCATTGGGCCGTTACGGTCTGGCAGCTTTGGGAAACGGGATCTAGGAAGCAGACTTGATAGCCCCACGATGCTATGCAGCGCCATGATCGAACGCCCCTTGGATCAGATCACGCTTGACGAAATCGAGGCGCTGGTGACTTTCCGGCGTAGCGAGAGCCGAACGCTGGATTTCAAGGAAGCGCTCCCGGCAGGCGACCACAAGGGCGTCCGGGATTTCCTCGCCGATGTGACCGCGTTCGCAAATACCGATGGCGGCGATATCATCATCGGCGTGCGCGACGACAAGAACGGCGTCGCCGCCGAAGTGGTCGGGATCGGCCGGATCGGGCTTGACCAGGAGTTGAGGCGCATCGACGATCAGTTACGCACGCTCGTTGATCACCGTGTCCCGCAGTTCGCGCTCGGGAACTAACGCGGCCCGACGGCACCGTCGTACTCGTGATGCGCGTCTGCGCCAGCCTCGTCGCCCCCCATAGGGTCACATACGACAAGAGCAGCCGCTTCCTCCGGCGCGCTAACAGGAGCAATTTCGAGATGACCACGACCGAGCTCAGGCAAGCCTTCGCCGCATCTCAAGATTTCCCGAACCGCGTCCGGGATCTCCACCGCAAAGCGGTCGAGGCGATTACAGGCAAGGACATGTCGAGACGCATCGTCGATCGGCCAACGCTCATCCTGACCATCGCGCCGCTGTCTGTGCTTCGCGAGGCGCGGGATATCTCTGTCTCACGGGACTATGCCGTCCTTCCGCCAGAGCCCATGGGCGGCATCCACTACATGGTTGGGCTAGACGGACTGATCGTCCTTGTCGATGTCGATCAGGAGCAGGGCGCGCGCCTGGTCGGTCAATCACCGGATCGGCTATGTCGACCTTGCCTGGGCGATTGGCCGCGAGGTTGATGGGAAGAAGATCATCTGGCCAAAGTATGTCGTTGATCACCTGCTTGGCGCAGTGGTGAGCTTGATCGCGAGACTGCGGCCTCATGGGATCGAAGGACCGTGGATTGTTATGGCGACGATGACGGGGATCAAGGACTACCGTTTGATCCTCGGCGACGGCTATTCTGTCGGGCCCGCCTGGCAGGATCCGGCCATCTTAGTGAGGTCGTTGACGACGCGATGGCGGAAGGCGCGCTGCAGCCCCTCACCGAAGGATTCTGGCGCCTCGGCGTCGACCAGCCATCAAAGCTCTAACGGTAGATCGGAAGGCTCGGATGGACGCGCGCTATTTCCTGAAAAGCCGCACGGCGTTCGTCCGCTTCTTCTATTCGGAGAGCGCAAAGGCCTTCGTCGATGTGCAACATCGCATCGAGAACCAGCTCCCACCGTTCGACAATCCGCCCTATAGCGAGGACGGCGAGCCCGCCTTCCTTGAGGAATGGATGGATGCCGACACAGTGCTGGAGGTGCTCGGCCTCGCCTGCATCTCGATGCTGTCGGACGCGCTGAAGCTCTATTTCCACACGCTAGCGAACCGCGTGATTGGCTTTTCGTTCCAGAACAAGAAGGCTGCGTTCCGTGGCGGTTTCGTGCCGGCCTACTTCGAGGCGTTGGGCGAGATTCTCGATACCGATTGGAGCGATTGTCCCGCCGATCGCGCGCTGATCGAGCAGATCGCTCTACCTCGCAAATCGCGGCCAGCATGGCGAGGATCTGACGTCATTCCTGGTGACCCATGACAAGGCGACGCTCGATAAGCATCCACGACCATTCTTCGTCAGCGACATAGAGCCGGCGCTCACCTCTGAAGGAGGTTCGCTCGCATCGTTGTTGATGCCGACGATCAAGATCAGTTCGACCGGGCTGGAAAAGGCGATCGATGAGGTCAACGTGCTTGCCGAATGGATCGAGGGCCGGATCGACCACGCCATGACTGGCGGCGCAGCGGCTTCGCCGCGCATTATTCCGCACCCTTTGCGTCCGATAACGAGCGGCGCGGGCTGGCCGGTCAGGTGTTTGATGTCCGATTCGGTGACACCCGCGCCCGAAAACTGTCAGTTCGCCTTCCGGCCCATTGCTTCCAGGCAGCAAAGCGCCGATCCCAGTCGTTCCCGCCACCTTCCCGCGACGCTAAAGCGCTCACTGGCCCGCGAACAAAGGCTTCAGCTTTGTGGCTTGCTGTGTGGGCGCATGCGTTTCGGGTCCCGCCAACGTGTAGCCGATTGGGTAGCGCAGCTAGCCCGGTTCGGCCAGGATTCGGGCACGCGAACCCTCGGCCCAGGCCACCTCAATCGCCAGCCGGGCCTTGCGAACATAGAAATCCGGTACGTCATGCTGCGTCCCGCGCGGCCGCGCGACCGTCCGGGTGATTACGCGCTCGTGCACTGCGTGCTGCCCATCGGGAGCATCGATTTCGCAAGTACGCGAGAAGACTTGAAACTTGGCTTTTCGAGCGCACGGGTCGTCGCAAACGAGAAGCTGGTCCTGCCAAGCCGGTGGTTGCGCAATTAGGTACGGCGCCAATATTTTATCAATGCTCTAATCGATTATAGTTTGAAGAGCAGTTTCGGCCAGTTTACTTGCCGCTCAAGTCCCGCATAAAAGAAGACAGCACCGATTCGGTAGCTTGTCCCTGTCTTTCGCGTACTCGCGGTTCGTGGTGCCGAGTGGACGATTGAAGACCGCCAGCCCGCTCACCAGCAGGTCTGCACTGGCGCCTTGGGGGCCATTGGTACGCCACAGGAGTAGGGCAATGTCGAAGGATTCGGGCAAGGGCGAAAATCACGGCGGCGGCCCCGGGAAGATCGAGATCACGGTGGTGGTGAACGGGCAGCCCACCCAGGTCGAAGCCAATCCCAACCAGCCGCTTCACGTCGTTCGCACCAAAGCACTTGAGCATACGCAGAACGTCGCCCAACCGGCCGAGAATTGGGAATTCAAGGATGAGGCCGGCACCTTGCTCGACGTCGACAAGAAGATTGGCGATTTCGGTTTCGCGAACACTGTGACCCTGTTTCTCAGCCTGAAGGCGGGTATCGCAGGTGCCTGAACTCCAAACTGCGGACCCGGAGGTCTCCCGAGCGAAGTTCGATCGGCAGATCGGCTGGTTCCGGCCATATGCTGATGCCTATCGCGCTCAAGGATGCTTCTTGATCGAGGCGAGCTTCCCGAGCGCTTTCTTCATATTTGCAAGCCCTAAGTTAAAACCACGGGTTATCGGCGCAGCCATCGAGATCGACTTCACAAACTATGACTTGAGACCACCGTCCGTGGTCTTCGTCGATCTGTTAACGCGTCAGCCGATTGCCCGGAAGGATCTAGCCGTGAAAATGCTCAGACGTCCGCAGCTGCCCGGAACCTCGCCGGAAATCATTTCTAATCTCATCCAGCAGAACGCCGTGCCACTGACGGACTTCATCCAGGCCAACAGTCCCGAAGATCTGCCATTCCTGTGCATGGCAGGAGTCCGGGAGTACCACGATAACCCAGCCCATTCAGGTGACCCATGGCTACTTCATCGGGGTTCTGGCGAAGGCTGTTTGGCCTTCATCTTGGACAAGATCATCAAGTACGGGACTGGGCCCGTGGAGCAGCTGCAGATTCAGCTTCAAATGTCGGTGGGGGGACTGCTGGTATCACCTCAGGCGATTCCAGAATGACCGCGCTGGAGGATGTCAGGACAGTCACTCTCCCTCGAGACTGCGTTTCGCGTGTGCAGGCGCATCTGCGCTCAGTTGGTCGCGAGGGCAATGAGGGAATGGCGCTCTGGGTCGGCGTTCAGCAAGACCAGCACTTTGGCGTAACGGAGACAGTTATCCCAACGCAGCGCCACATCCGAACAAGCGATGGCGTTTGCGTGATTGTTCCGGCCGAAGAACTGCACCGGCTCAATGTCTGGCTCTATAAGCGCGGCTTGCAACTTTTGGCCCAGATCCATAGCCATGCGGGCCGCGCCTACCATTCGACGACCGACGACGCTTATGCGGTCGCTACTACCGTTGGGTGTCTGTCGCTGGTAGTGCCGAATTTCGCCCGCGAGCCTTTCGATCTTGCTCGCGTCGCCGCCTATCGACTTGACGGAAAGGCGAACTGGAATGAAGTCCCGCCTGCGGCACTGGCGCGAATGATGACGATAACGAGCTAACGATGGCCCTTGCTAATTTCATCGACCGCGCCGCCACGGCAGCATCTCAGGTCCTGGCCGACTTTCATCTCGCTGACTTCAAAGCGGCTCTCGAAAAGCAGGTCGTGGCTGTCGCCTTCGACAGCCAAGCCGCTTCGTGTGCCGAGGGCCAGGCGACGCTTGACCTTACGGTCAGGTTGCTTGCCAGACTGTATCCGGTTCTGGCCATACTCCCCCTGGATATGGCCGCGAGCTCTCAAGCCCAAGCGCTCGAGCGCTTGGCAAAGTCGATCAATCCAAAATCAGCATCCGGCATTCCGGCAAGTTTGCGACGGTCTGTGTAGCTGCAGGCGCGGTGCACCCATCACTTCGGTGCCCAACGTTTTTCATGGGATCGCAGGGTTGGGCGGCAAAGCTGTCGCGTACGGACCCGGTGGGCTCTGGCTCGAGCTTGCTGCCCTATGGAGCTGGCGCCGCAAGCTGCTTCGCCGCGGCCAACGTCTTTCGAACCATCTTTGCTTCCCAGCTGACCGGCGCCGAGCTGGACGAGAACATCGACCTCTCTTTACGCACCTACAACAAGAGCAACGCCGGCGATTCCAGCCCCTTGAACTTCCCTGTCGACCTTGGCGAAACGCACCTCGTTGGGCTCGGCGCGATAGGCCATGGCTCGCTCTGGGCGCTGGCGAGGCAATCCGGTCTGTCGGGGCGCCTGCATGTAGTTGATCACGAAGCTGTCGAACTCTCAAACCTGCAGCGCTACGTGTTGGCAGGTCAGGCGGAGGTCGGCCTCTCTAAGGCGGCCCTCGCAACCAACGCCCTTCGGTCCACCGCCCTTGAAGTCGAGGCGCACCCTATGAAGTGGGCAGAATATGTCGCGCGCCGGAGCGACTGGGTATTCGACCGAGTGGGTGTGGCGCTTGACACCGCCGCCGACCGTCTAGCTGTCCAAGGTGCTCTGCCTCGATGGATCGCGAACGCCTGGACTCAGGAGCAAGATCTAGGCATCTCGCGGCATGGTTTCGATGACGGCCAGGCTTGCCTTTGCTGCATGTACATGCCGACCGGCAAATCCAAGGACGAACACCAACTGGTCGCGGAGGAACTCGGAATGCCGGAAGCACAAGATGAGGTAAAAACGCTCCTGCAGTCCAATACCGGAGTCCCCAATGAGTTCGTAGCTCGGGTGGCTACGGCGATGGTTGTGCCGTTTGAGCCGCTCGCCGCGTTTGTTGGCCAGCCCCTCCGTTCCTTTTATCAGCAGGCTATCTGCGGCGGTCTGGTGTTCCAGCTTAGCGAAGGAAGTCGTCTCGTTCGAACCGTGGTTCCGATGGCCTTTCAATCAGCGCTTGCCGGGATCATGCTTGCCGCAGACCTGGTCAAGCATAGTGCGGGTTTTCCGATGAGTCCGACAACCAGCACTCGCGTGAATCTACTGCGCCCCCTTGGTTCTCACCTCCATGATCCGAAAGCCAAAGATTCCAGCGGCCGCTGCATCTGCAGCGATGAGGATTTCATTGCCGCCTACAGGCTGAAATACGGCTGTGCCGTTGAACAGCTGAGCAACGGGTCCGCCTAAGAAAGATCTGAAGTCTTCGTTACCGCGGACGGCGCGCTGTCAAGCGCTCACCGATGTTTTGGGCCACGATCGAGTGCCTGATGAGAGTGCGGGGCGGATTATGACACGCTCGGGCCGCTGCTTGCCAATGTCAGGCCCAGTACCCACGACAGAGATCCTTGAGGGACGGCTCGCCGTTAACGTTTTTTGTACTGCTATCTACGTTCGACCATATTCGTCGTCGAAGCGAACGATATCATCCTCGGCGAGATAATCGCCGCTCTGCACTTCAATGATCACCAGGTCAATTCTGCCTGGGTTCTCGAGCCGATGCTTATGGCCGCAGGGGATGTAGGTAGATTCGTTTGTCCCCAGGAACAGCTCCTGCTCGCCATTGACGATTTTGGCGGAGCCGCTGACCACGACCCAGTGCTCCGAACGATGATAGTGCATCTGCAGGCTCAACTGGCGACCGGGCTTCACCTCGATGCGTTTGATCTTGAAGCGCTCGCCTTCCTCCAGAACCGTATAGGTACCCCACGGCCGGTGTACCGTGCTATGGACCAGATGAGCTTCATGTCCCGAAGCCTTGAGGCCCTCGAAGAGCTTCTTAACGTCCTGAACGCGGTCGCGGGATGTGACAAGCAAAGCGTCCGGGGAATCCACGATCACCAGATCGCTTATACCCACCGTGCCGATGACGCGCTTCTCGGAGCTCACATAGGTGCCGGTCGTGTCGACCATGTGCACATCGCCGCGTATCCTGTTCCCGCTTTCGTCGGGGGCGATCAAATCGGCCATTGCGTTCCAAGATCCGACGTCGTTCCAATCCATGTCGCACGGAATCACGGCAAGTCTGTTAGTCTTCTCCATGACAGCGTGGTCGAGCGAGATTCGCGGCGCGGAACCGAAATGCTCAGGCGCGAGTTCGATTTTGGCAAAGCCTTGGCATTGACTGGCGCGGCCATTCTCGTAGCTGTCGGCGACGGCCTGGAGCACCTCGGGACAATGCAAAGCCATCTCGTCGAGCATGGTTTGTGCACTGAAGCAGAAGATGCCGGCGTTCCAGAAGAAGCATTTGGACGCGACATAGGCTTTGGCAGTATTCAGATCCGGTTTTTCAACGAAACGGACGACGTTCTCACCATCTGCTTCGATGTAGCCGAATGCTGTGTCCGGTCTGGTTGGAGTGATGCCCAATGTGGCGATCCGCCCGAGCTTCGCATGTTCCATGGCCACGCCCATGACGTCTAGAAACGCAGGCAAGTTGCCAATCAGGTGATCGGCCGGGAAGACGCACAGAATCGCGTCAGGGCCTTGCGTGGCCCTCGCATGGATCGCGGCTGCCGCCACGGCGGCGGCCGTATCCCGAGCTTCGGGCTCGAGTAGAAAGGTGCGTGGCAGGACCACGGAATCCAGTTCGTCAAATTCGTCCTTGGTCAGGAAGAGGTGTTCCCCAGATGTCACAGCGACGAGTTCCACGACACCTTCTATCGAAGCGGCGCGCAGCACAGTTTGCTGAATGAGAGAATATCCATCCGCTACTTTGAGGAAAGGTTTGGGGTGCGATTGCCTTGAGGCGGGCCATAGCCGCGATCCGGCTCCGCCGCTGATGATCACGGGAATCACTTTCATAACCAACCTCAATTTCGTCTCTGGAGTGATCGCCCGCGTCTTTCGAGCGTCAGCGTCACGATCGCCGTCGCTCTGGCTTGTCTGCGGCCCCCGCGTAACGGCGCAGTTCTGGCGCGTTGCAGGCGGCGTCAGATGACGACGCTATCGGTAATGTACGACGCCTCCACTGGCGTCGGTGAGAAATGCGCATTCAACTATGCCTGTTGGTTGCGTCTGCCGAATTGCGCAGGTGGCGGGTCTTAACTGAGATCAGAGACTTGGCTGCCTTCTATCAAAGTCAAACGACTTGGCTCTTTCAGATCGAATTCAATTACCCGTGGTGCGAAAAGGCGTGCATATCGTGTAAAGGCGCTCGTCGGGGGAAACCGAATTACGGTATCGCAGCGCCCGAGAAGATACATCTCAACGAGGGCGGAAATTCCGCCGTCAATCCCGAGTGCTGCAGTGTGTAAGGGGCCACCTTGATTGGATCCGAAGTGCTTCGGGACAGTGAGCAGATCGGGAAACCTGGCCGACAGAAGATCCAGTATCCGCGCGCTGTCCGTGCATAAGAACAGCCGCACAGGCCTAGGATGCGGTAACGCCTTAGCCTTGTCAATTGCAGCGCACACTTGCCGAACGGCGAGCTCCGGATCGGCCCAGTAGGGCGCATGCTCCATGATGTCTTCACCGTTACCGTGCCGAACATGAATCCCGATGATGCTGTGCCCCTCAAAACATTCCTGATAAATGGCATCTATGCGGGCTTGAATTTCTGGCCGAGGCTGGACACTTTGGAACACCTGCCGCTCTGCATCCTCATCGCACCGCCACATCAGACAAGCGTCACACACTACTGTGTTCGCTTCGACATCGTGTTCGGCCTGAAAGAGCTCGCCCAACTCATCGCGCTCTTGGAAAATCTGCTCATCTGGCCGGTACAGGCACTCGATCGCCGGCCTGTTCCACCACTCCGGGAAGAATGGACCAGGGAAGGAAACGTCGTTGATCCGGTCGTCGGAAATAGCCGGCACCCCAGCGATGTCATTGATCGGCTGGAAGAACACCGGAAACGCATTTGTTAAGGGTTGGTCGAGGTAGCAGGCCCCCCGCCAGTCGATGACTAGAGTTCGTCCCGACCGCTGCGCGTAGCGCCAAGCGGCCGCCAACGACCACAGACAATCACCGAACCCCGTACGCCTCCGAGAGACGACGAACCGGCGCTTTTCCAATCCACTAACATGCATTTTCGGAAATCTCGTTTCGGAGAGGAGGTTGCATCCGGTTTGGAATCCTTAGTCGACACTAGTAGACCCTGTCGCCGGGCCCTTGGCAGAGGCCGGGCCATAGGGCAGAAGAGCTCACTCGGCACTGCCCACTAATCCCGTGACGCTCGCAAAGCTTGAAGCCGATGCCCTTGCTTGGGGTTGCCCTCGCTTCCGGTTCAGCCTTCTCTACTGGGCCTCCGCGGCATATGTAAAATCTATTGAGTGGATGCCGGCCATCCATGTGTTGGATGCCATGATGAAGGGGCTCGGCTGACGCGGGCCCGGTCAATAGAGCCGAAACAGCCGGAACGCTACGACACGGCCTGCCGAAGAAAATCATTCCGTCGACGCCGTACGCCAAGGGTGCAAGGCTGCATACAGCAACCGGTACCGGGCGAGATGAGGTCGACGGCTCGACGCGCCTGGAACCAGCTGATCGACAGAATCCGCAGTCGGCTCCCAAAGTTCTGCACGACCTGTGCCGGATGCTGTGGTGACGGCTCGCGGCCACGAACTTTGTCCTCGCCCCGAACGGAAGCTCGCGCTACGACTCCGGGCCGGCGATGCCCCCGCCGCTCGCTCAGACCATCCATTCTGTGGATGCACTTTATCCAAACAATCGATTTCACGGATCCAAACAATTCCCATTAGAAGACGCTGAAGCAAGAAAGAAAGGCGTCCTCACTCGCTGATAGAAGAGCAAATCAGCTGCAAGGTGCTGGGAGTACATGTCGCTCAGGGCGTGAGCTGAGCGGCACTCAGACCGCGTGTACGAGTCCGACAGGTTAGCGGCGCGACTCTATTTTTGCTCGTGACTCTAAGCAGAGCAGGTGTGCTCGGCTGGCGGACCGTCAATGACGATCTTCGCGCCGCATCTGTCGAAGTGCTCCATAGGGCACGGGGCGGGCCGCACATTGTGTCGGCGTGGCGAGCCGGAGCCGAAACTTTAAACTTTAATAGAGCAGGAATAGAATGGGTGATAGCAGGAAAGTTGCTCTTATTACGGGCATAACTGGACAGGATGGTGCCTATCTTGCCCGTCTTCTTCTCAAAAAAGACTACATCGTTCATGGGATTAAGCGACGTTCCTCTTCCTTCAACACCGGTCGTATCGAAGACCTCTACCAAGACCCGCACGAATCCGATCCGCGCTTAATCTTGCATTACGGTGATCTCACTGATTCGACTAACCTCATCCGCGTGGTTCAGGAATCTCAGCCAGACGAAATTTACAACTTGGCTGCTCAGAGCCATGTCCAGGTGTCTTTCGAAACACCTGAGTACACAGCAAACGCGGACGGTATCGGTACATTGCGACTTCTTGAGGCGATTCGCCTCCTCGGTCTGACGGACAAGACCCGCTTCTATCAAGCCTCGACGTCAGAGCTATACGGCCTCGTGCAGTCCGTACCGCAGAACGAAACGACGCCCTTTTATCCGCGCAGCCCTTACGCCGCCGCCAAGCTCTACGCCTACTGGATGGTCGTCAATTATCGCGAGGGCTATGGTATGCACGCTTCCAACGGCATTCTTTTTAATCACGAAAGCCCCCTTCGTGGCGAAACTTTTGTGACGCGCAAGATCACCCGCGCTGCCGCTGCTATTTACCTGGGCAAGCAGGACAAGCTTTATCTCGGCAATCTCGATGCTCAACGCGATTGGGGCCATGCGCGTGAGTACGTGCGAGGTATGTGGATGATGATGCAGCAGGATCAACCGGATGATTACGTGCTGGCTACGGGCAAAACGACTCCTGTCCGCCAATTCGTCGAGTGGGCTTTCGAAGATGTCGGCGTCGAGATCGAATGGCGTGGCAAGGGTGTCGACGAAAAGGGCTATGATCTAGCGAGCGGCAGATGCCTAGTCCAAGTGGACCCACGCTACTTCCGCCCCACGGAAGTCGATCTTCTCCTGGGTGACGCTACCAAGGCGAAGGAGAAGCTCGGCTGGGTGCATGAGATATCCGTGCGCGACCTTGCTGCGGAAATGGTCCGCGAAGACCTGAAGGTCATGCAGACATCTGTAGTCATGAAGGAAGCGTAATGTATGATCTGAACGGAAAAACCGTGTGGGTCGCTGGCCATAAAGGTATGGTGGGCAGCGCTGTTGTACGCCGCCTCGCGTCCGAAGACTGCAAAGTTGTGGCCGCCCCTCGGGGAGAGCTAGATCTCAAGCGACAGGCCGAAGTTGAAAACTTCGTGGCAGTGATGAAACCGGACGCTATCGTTATGGCGGCGGCAAAGGTAGGCGGCATTCTCGCGAACGCCACCTATCCGGTCGACTTTCTTTACGACAATCTGATGATCGAGGCCAATATCTTCGCGGCAGCCCACGAAAACAATGTCGACCGCGTCCTCTTCCTCGGCTCGTCTTGCATCTATCCGAAGATGGCACCACAGCCCATTCCTGAAAGCGCGCTTTTGACCGGGCCACTAGAGCGCACCAACGAATGCTACGCCGTCGCCAAGATCACCGGCATCAAAATGGCTCAAGCCTATCGCGAGCAATATGGCCGCGATTACATCTCCGCTATGCCGACGAATCTCTACGGGCCAGGCGACAATTATGACTTGCAGTCAGGCCACGTCGTCCCAGCGCTGATCCGGAAAGCGCATGAAGCTAAGCTCATAAGTGATAAGCAAATCACCATCTGGGGCACGGGCACACCACGTCGGGAATTCATGCACGTCGACGACTGCGCCGACGCATTAGTCTTCCTTCTGAAGAACTACTCTGACCATGATCACGTCAATCTCGGCTGCGGACAGGACATCACGATCCTAGAGCTGACAAGAATGATCTGCCGTGTAGTCGGATTTACTGGGGAGATTGCGCATGATCACTCTAGACCTGACGGTACACCGCGAAAGCTGATGAGCGTCGACAAGCTGCGCACTTTGGGATGGGCAGCAAAGATCACTCTCATGGAAGGCATCGAGAGTGCCTATCATGCATTTCTGAACGGGAGCTACACCGAACGGCGATAAATAAAAGGATTTGCTGCGTCTCAGGCCTGTACGCGCTTTCGGGACCCAGAGCTAATGTGGACTGAGACAATCACTCGATGGCGAGCGCTCATGTGAGCCAGCCGCGAGGAGCCCTGCCGGATCTCAACCCCATCCGCTCCAACCTCGTCGCCATGAAGGTCACGGTGCGCTGCCCACGACGACGCCGACCGCGCCAATCCTCACAAGGGTAACCGTACAGAACCGAACGCGTCTACGCTAACGGAATGTACTTCTTGTTCTCGTCCGACGGATCTGTCGATGGGCATTCCGGACGAGCCAAGGTTTGAGCATGTCACCTTTAAAAACCAGTTAGCAACGTCGGATTTGGTATGAAATTCGGAACAAGTGGATTACGGGGCCTAGCGACAGAATTGGCAGGAGCCGCCTCTGCCCTATATGCAACGGCATTCGCGACATTCCTGCTGGAATCCGGCCTGGCGAGAATTGGCGACGAGATGCTCATAGGGCGCGACTTTCGCGCCTCGAGTCCGGCCATCGCCGCCGTCTGTGCGGCGGCACTGTCGGCGCTCGGCTTCATCGTAGTCGATTGCGGCGCAGTCCCCACCCCTGCCCTGGCACTGTATGCTCAGGCGCGTAAGAGTGGTTGTTTGATGATCACAGGCTCGCACATTCCGGCCGACCGTAATGGAATAAAATTCTATCGACCCGACGGTGAGATCGACAAAGGTGATGAGCGGGAGATAACGCGCATCGCCTTGCAGTTGGAGAAGCGCGGATACGTCCTTGAAGGTGCTGTTGCACGTCGGCAGCACCGGGAGGCCGAATGCAAGGCTTTTTTCATGGCGCGCAATCGAAAGCTTATGGAGAATAATGCTCTAAAGGGCTTAACGGTGGGCGTATATCAGCACAGCACAGTCGCGCGCGATCTCTTGGTTGACATTCTCTCATGTCACTGTGCGACGGCCGTAACCCTTGGACGTTCGGAAGGTTTCATTCCTGTCGACACTGAAGCGGTCCCTGACGAGACTGCTCAACAGTTCAAGCTCTGGGCCAAAGAACATCGACTTGATGCGATCGTCTCGGCAGATGGCGATGGTGACCGCCCACTGGTAGCTGACGACCACGGAGACCCCCTTCGTGGTGATTTGTTAGGCCTGGTTACGGCGAACTTCCTGCAAGCGAAGGCGGTCGTCACGCCGGTCACATCAAACTCTGGTATCGAGACCGCAGGTTCTTTCAAAGTTGTACGTACTAAGGTTGGATCGCCATTTGTTATTGCTGCCATGCTCGATTTGGTTGCGTCGGGTCACGAGCGCGTGGTTGGTTTCGAAGCAAACGGTGGTTTGTTGACCGGCACGGACTTTGACCCGAACGGAACTAAACTGCGAGCGCTACCCACACGCGACAGTTTTCTCCCCATCCTTGCGGCACTTTCCCTTGTTAATACAAGTGGGCAGCCACTGTCGGAGATTGGCAGTTCCTTTCAATTGCCAGCGGCGGTGGCGGATCGCTTGGAAAATTTTTCCGTCGAAAGCAGCACTCGCCTCATGACATACCTTCGTACAGCGGAAACTAACATCGCCGCCTTCGTCGGGTCGATTGGAGTGGTAAGCAAGGTTAGCGATGTTGACGGGCTTCGTATCACTCTCGCGGATAAGCGTGTCTTGCATTTGCGTCCATCCGGAAATGCCCCGGAAATGCGGTGCTACGTCGAAGCCGAAAATCGGGAGGACGCGGAGCTTTTGCTCCGGACTGGATTGGATCGAATTCGTAATTGGACGCAAGGCTAAATAAAAGCCGCCTCCCTGCGTATTCCAGGTGACCCTGGGGGTCGCACGAGCTACTCTAGCGCGATCAGAACGTCCACAGTGTCCCTGGCAGCTGTCCGCTTTGAAGCGAACCGGAACGCCCGTGGAAATGGCGGGGCGGTGGACGTGAGCCGATCCGTACCGGCCCGAAGCGTCCGATAGCTCATGGTCAAGGCAGCGCCTTCCGGTAGCGAACAGCCGGTCCCGCACTCACCGCCTGTGCCGCATGTACGATGGCGTTGGTGTCCAGGCCGTGGTGACGGTAGAGGTCCGCAATAGTCCCCGTCTGGCCGAAATGCTCGACCCCGAGCGCCTTCACGCGATGCCCGTTAACCCCACCGAGCCACGCGAGCGTCGCCGGGTGGCCGTCGATCACGGTGACGATGCCGCAGTCACGCGATAGCGGCGCGAGCAGCCGCTCGATATGACTCAGGGCGCCAATCGCGCCACGCTGCCGGGCTCGTTCCGCCGCCTGCCAGCCCGCATTAAGCCGGTCCGCGGAGGTGATCGCGAGCAGCCCGACATCGCGCCGGTCCTCCGCCAGAAGACCCGTCGCGGCAATCGCCTCCGGCGCGACAACGCCTTGGTAAGCAATGACGACACTCGCGTTCGGCCCGGGCGGACGCAGCCAATAGGCGCCATTGACGATGTCCCGCGCGAGCGCCGGTTTCATGTCGCGCAGCGGCTGCTCGAGCGGCCGGGTTGACAGGCGAAGATAGACCGATCCTCCGGTCTGATCACGCAGCCACGTCGTTTCATCCGGATTCCCCTCGCCATTACGTTGCATGTAATCGAAGGCAAAGCGCATGATCACGGACAGTTCGTCGACGAAGGCCGGTTCGAAGGCGCAAAGCCCATCCTGCGCCATGCCGATCAATGGGGTGCCGATCGACTGGTGTGCCCCGCCCTCGGGCGCCAGCGTCACGCCCGAGGGCGTTGCGACCAGCATGAAGCGCGCATCCTGATAGCAGGCGTAGTTTAGCTGGTCGGCCGATCGGTAGATGAAGGGATCATAGACTGTCCCGATCGGCAGTAGGCGCACGCCATTAATCGAGTGCGAGAGACCGAGCGCCCCGAGCATGATCATCAGGTTCGACTCGGCGATCCCGAGCTCGAGGTGCTGCCCCTTCGGCCCAAATTCCCAGGTAAAGGTCGACGGAATGCGTTCGGCCTTGAAGGTGTCCGCCATGGTCTCCCGGGCGAAAAGGCCGCGCCGGTTGACCCAGCCACCGAGATTGGTCGAGACCGTCACATCGGGCGAGGTGGTGACAATGCGGTCGGCAAGCAGACTGCGCTCTCGTGCGATGTCGTTCAGGATCTGGCCGAAGCCCATCTGGGTCGAGAGCGGCTTGCCGGGCTGCCCCGGTGACGGAAGGGTTTCGGGCACCGGCACCGACGGCGCAGACAGCCTCCTACGGCCCTCACTGAAGAACGGCGCCTTTGCGAAGAAGGCGTCAAGTTCCGCTTCCGGCAAGTTGGCGGCCGCCCATTTGTCCCACTCCTCACCCCGCTTTACGCCCATCTGCAGGCGGTAGTCCTCCATCTGCGTGGGCGTCATCTGCCCCGCGTGGTTGTCCTTGTGTCCGGCAAGCGGCAGACCGTAGCCCTTGATGGTGTAACAGATGAAGCAGACGGGACGGTCATGCTTGGACGCCGCCTCGAAGGCTTCGAGGAGGCTCGGCATGTCATGCCCGCCAAGGTTCGTCATCAACGCCTGCAACTCGTCGTCGGAGCGGCGTTCGATCAGAGTGGTTACCCGCCCTTGGTCTCCGATCTCGTCGAGCAGCCGCTTGCGCCAGGCAGCACCCCCTTGGAAGGTCAGCGCCGAATAGAGCTGGTTCGGACAGCGCTCTATCCACTCGAGCAGCTTCTCGCCCCCCGGCTCGGCAAAGGCAGCCTCTTGCAGAGCGCCGTGGCGCAGGACCATCACGTCCCAGCCGAAGTTGCCAAAAATCTGCTCGAACCGCTGCCAGAGGCCCTCCCGGATCACGGCGTCGAGCGACTGGCGATTGTAGTCGACCACCCACCAGCAGTTCCTGAGCCCGTGCTTCCAGCCTTCGATCAGGGCCTCGTAGATGTTGCCCTCATCCATCTCGGCGTCGCCGATCAGGCTGACCATTCGGCCCTCGGCACGCTCCTTCATCCAGCCGTGACCCGAGACGTAGTCCTGCACCAGCGACGAGAACAGCGTCTGAGCAACGCCGAGACCCACCGACCCGGTCGAGAAGTCGACATCGTCGACATCCTTCGTCCGCGAAGGGTAGCTCTGCGCGCCCTTGTAGCCGCGGAAGTTCATGAGCTTTTCGTGAGTCTGGTTGCCCGCCAGATACTGAAGTGCGTGGAAGATCGGCGCCGCATGGGGTTTGACCGCCACCCGATCCTGCGGGCGTAGGACCGAACCGTAGAGCGCGGTCATGATGGTGCTCAGCGACGCGGACGAGGCCTGATGCCCCCCGACCTTGATCTCATCGCCCTCGCGGACGTGGTTGGCGTGGTGGATCGTCCAGGCTGCGAGCCAGGAGACGCAGCGCTCGATCTCGTTCAGATATTCCAGTTTCCTCGTCATTCCGTTTCCCGCAAATAAGCTGCCGGTCTCACAGGACCCCCGCCCAAATGGTCAAAGATCGAGTTTCAACAAACCTGTCGCGCGCGACACGCAGGGGATGAAGCGGTGGCCGCGTGCCTCCTTGGACAGGACGGCATCCCGATGGATCGGCTGTCCCGCCAGCATTGCGCATTCGCAGGTCCCGCACACCCCATTCTCACACGAGGCCATCAACGGCACACCGGCCGCGCGCAGGGCCGCGAGCGCCGTGGTCTGCGCCGAAACCTCGACCATCCTGCCCTCACCCAGTTCTATGACGAATGGTTCCGGTGGCCCGCCATCAAACTCGGGAGGCTGGAAAGTTTCGAAATGAACAGTACCCTCGGGCCAGTGTTCGGCCGCGCGCCCCACAACCGCCATGAAGCCAGGCGGCCCGCAATAGTAAACCTGAACCTCGGCCGAACGGTTCGCCAGCAGCGCGGCGATGTCCTGCCGGGTCTGAGGCTCGTCGTCGAAATGGATCCGCACATTGCCGCCAGGAAGATCGCGCCCGATCGCCGCCAAGAGTGGCGTGAGCGCCCGGCTGCGGGTGAAATAGTGCAACTCGAAGGGCTTGGCCTGCCGGGTGAGCGCGCGCGCCATGGCCAGAATCGGGGTGATCCCGATTCCCCCTGCCAGCAGCAAAGTCGGCCCCTCGCCTGACTTGAGCGCAAAATGGTTGCGTGGCGCGGAGACAGGCAGTGCGGAGCCGACGGCAATGGTTTCGTGGATCCACGCCGAGCCGCCACGGCCGTCATTCTCGCGCTTCACCGCGATGGTGTAGCGGCCCAGCTCGGTCGGGTCGCCGCAAAGTGAATACTGACGCACCTTCCCTTCAGGCAGATGGACGTCGACGTGAGAACCCGCTTCGAACGCCGGCAGCACAGGTTTGCGTGGGTGTTTCAGGTCGATGACCAGCACGTCGCCCGGCTCCTTGCGGACGGCGGTCACGGTCAGCTTCATGATAATACGCGGCGAGGCCATGGCGTTTCACTCGTCGATGGGCAAGATCAGATCACCAGGGCGGATCACGCCCCCGACGTCGATTGTGCAGTTCAGGCCGGAGCGGTTCAGAAGCCCCTCGTAGAGACCCGAAAGCCCGAGCAACTCCTCGATATACTTGCACGGCACATTCATCCGGGCGGCCCTGAGAATCGTTTCCCCGACCCGGAAGCGTTTGCCGACAAGATGGCTAAGCGGAACGCCTCGTGTCGTAAGATTGCGCCGGTGATCTTCGGGTGCGAGCTTGGCCTTGAAGCCCGGAATTCTGGGTTCGCCCTGTGCGATGGCGTCCAAGACTTCAGCTTCGATCAGCGTCACTTCGCGAACGTCAGGACGCGCGGAATAGGTCCCCGTCCCCAGGTAGTAGCGGTCTCCGACAATGCCTTGGCCGGCAATAAGCTGCGCCTGCGCCAGCTCCTCCATTTCATAGGAGGCAGCGGGCGCGATATGGACGTGAAGCAGCTTTCCTCGCCAGGTCATCATCGCTCTCGGAATTCGTCTCGTGGAACCTGCTGCAAAACTGGCCTGATCAACAGCGCCAGTTGCATGGCATTTTACCGGTCCAGTTGGCTGTCTGGAAAGAAATACGAGGGGTCTCGGACCGTTTTCAGCGCCAGCTTTCGACGTCGCCCCGTCTCAGTTGTTCCGCGCCGGCATCGCGTCTTGCACCTGCTTGACAACCTCTCGCAGGACCTCAACGCCCTTCCCGATCTGCCGAATGCTCAAGGCGGCATAGCCCATGACAAGTCCGACGCGATCGGTGCGGCCTTCGTCCGATGGCCGTACGTAGAGCGGCGAGATCAAGTGTAGCCCCAGGCCAGCGTCGCGGGCGGATTCGACCAAGGCCGTTTCCCGCGATCGTGGCAGGTCATTGAACCAAACCGCGACGTGCAGTCCCGCATCAGCTCCCTGGACAGTGATGCGATCCCCGAAGCTGTGCTGCAAGGCACCCAACAACGTTTCCCGACGCTCGCCGTTCAGCCTGCGCACACGGCGCACATGGCTTTCGTAGCCGCCGCTCTCGATCAACGATGCCAGCGCTTCCTGTTCAGCGACCGGCGAATGCCGGTCTGCGAATTGTTTGGCGGTTGCGAAGACCTCCTGCAATTCGGGCGGGAGGACGAGGTAGCCGATGCGCAGCATCGGCGAGAGCGTTTTGGAGATCGTGCCGAGATAGATGACAGCCCCGTGGTCCTCGAGACTGTGCAGCGGAGGGACCGGATTGATGTCGTAGCGATATTCGCTATCGTAGTCGTCCTCGATCACATAGGCGTTGTTGTGCCGCGCCCATTCCAGAAGCTGATGGCGGCGCGCGATCGGCATGACGCCGCCCAGCGGAAACTGATGCGATGGCGTCACATAAGCCAGTCGTGCTCCGATCCCCGCCAGCAACTCGGTCCTCATCCCGTCTTCGTCGACGATGACCGGGATGGGTGAAGCACCCGTACTGGCAAAGACCTGACGCGCCATCCTGTAGCACGGATCCTCGATGACGAAGCGGTCGGCGGGATCGAGAAGCAGGCGCGCGCACAGATCAAGGCCCTGCTGCGAACCGCTGACGATGACGATCTGGTCGAGGTCGCAGCTCAGGGTCCGGGCGCGCCAGAGATATCCCTGAAGCGCCTGGCGGAGCCGGCGCGAGCCGCGAGGATCGTCATAGGCAAGACGCAGCGGGCGCTGCCCCATCGCCTCGTTCATCGCGCGTTTCCAGACCAATGATGGGAAATCCGACGGTGCCAGGTCCCCATAGCGGAACTCGACCTTCAGCCCAGTCGACAGATAATCTGACCAGGGTGACGTCGCGCGCAGCCGCTCGCCATATGCGGACAGGTTGATTGGGCCGACCCGTTTCGCGTGAGTGCGGCCCGTCTCATGGCCGATCAACGAAGACGCAACGCGAGGTCGCGCGCCTTGACGGGCTTCGATGAAACCCTCCGCAGCCAGTTGCTCATAGGCGACCGTCACCGTGGTTCGCGAAACGCCGAGGTCATTTGCCAGGGCCCGGGAGGATGGCAACTGACTGCCGGTTTCGTAGACGCCGCCGAGGATTTGCTCGCGAAGGGCTTCGTATATCTGGCGTGCACCCATCGCATGCAAGCGCGCTGCAGACCCGGCACTTGAAGACTGGACCATCTCTTTCATCGCCAACTGGATATTTCACATTGGCCAGGTTGCCGTCAATCTTTCGGAACCCCAAGAAAGATCGCAGAGGCCGAATGACCAGCTCCCATCAATCCGAAACCGATACTCCCACGGGGTCGCTCAACCGCACCAGCCCCGGATTTGCCACCCGGGCGATCCATCATGGCTACGATCCGGCCGGCTTTTCCAATGCCGTCCAGCCGCCAGTGTTCCTGACGTCAACCTATGGGTTCGAAAGCGTGGCAGCAAACGATGCCGCCGCCGCCCTTGGTGGACGGCTCTATGCGCGCGAATACAATCCCACGACCGAGATCCTCGAGCAGCGGCTCGCGATTCTGGAAGGAGCCGAGGCGGGGCTGGTTGTTGCCTCGGGGATGGCGGCCTTCGGCACTCTGATCCTGTCGCTCCTGTCCCAGGGCGATGAACTCATCGTCCACAAGACGCTTTATGCGAACACGCTTGCCATGGTCGAACAGGCGGTTCCCCGCTTCGGCATCAAGGTCGTCGCGGTCGATCTGTCAAATCCCCAAAATCTCGACGCTGCGATCACCGAGCGGACGCGGCTGGTTTTCTTCGAGACGCCGGTGAATCCGCTGAGCCGCATCCTCGACATAGCGGCAATTGCCGAGCGCGCTCACGCGCGCGGTGTAAGGGTTGCAGTCGACAGCACCTTCGCCTCGCCCGCGCTCCAGCGACCGCTTGAGCACGGGGCGGACATCGTGCTCCATTCGCTGACCAAGTACATCAATGGTCATGGCGATGCCCTTGGCGGGGCGCTTCTCGGCGACGCCCAAACGCTCCGTACGCTGCATGAAACGGGCCTGCGCTACATCACCGGCGCAGCGCTCTCGCCGATGTCAGCTTTCCTGATCCTGCGCGGTCTCAAGACGCTGACGCTGCGTATGGAACGGCACAGCGCCACGGCCCTTGCGGTGGCTCGGGCGCTGGAAGCGCACCCGGCGGTGGCATTTGTGAGTTATCCGTTCCTGGACTCGCACCCTGATCAGGTGACGGCGCGAAAACAGATGTCCAACGGATCGGGCATGTTGGCCTTTGGCCTCCACGCTGGATACGAAGGAGCGCGCCGGATGATGGACCGGCTCAACCTGATCATTCGCGCCGTCAGCCTCGGCGATGCCGACAGCCTCATCTATCATCCAGCAAGCCTCACCCGTGCTCGGCAGCCGATCCGCAAGGATGCCCATTTGGCCGATGGAGTGGGCGAGGACCTCATGCGTCTTTCGGTGGGGCTTGAAGACGCTGATGATCTGATCGCCGATCTGCGGCGGGCTTTGGACGTCTTGTAATGACCTGGCGTGCGGTCACCTCTGCGCTCACACATAGATCTGGAGCCTTGCCATGGCATTCCTGAGCGGTCTTTCCGCGTTCCCCATCACCCCAACCAATCGTGACGGCCGCGTCGATAGCGTTGCCCTGCGCAGGCTGATTGCTCGGCTTGGCATTGCTCAGGTCGATTCCATCGGTCTTCTCGGCAGCACCGGCACATACATCTATCTGTCGCGCGAGCAACGGCGGCGGGCGCTCTCCGAGACCTTGGACCAAACGGCGGGGCAAATGCCGGTCGTGGTGGGTGTGGGCGCGCTGCGCACCGATGAAGCCGTGGGGCTCGCGCAAGACGCCAAGGCCCTTGGAGCAGCTGCGGGTTTGCTTGCCGCCGCCTCCTACACCCCGCTTACTGATGACGAGGTGTTAGAACATTTCTCCACTGTGGCGCGCGAAAGTGGCCTGCCGATCGTCGTCTACGACAATCCAGGAACGACGCATTTCCATTTCAGTCCACCCCTTGTCAGCCGCCTGGCAAAGGTGGCTGGGATTGTCGCCATCAAGAATCCGACAGACAAAAGCGATGCGATCAAGAACCACCTGACCGCCCAGAGGCGCACACTGCCGGAAGGGTTCTCGATTGGCTACAGCGGCGACTGGAACGCCGCCGAGGCCATGATCGCCGGCGCCGACACATGGTACAGCGTCCTCGCGGGCATCCTGCCCGAGGTCTGCATGACGATCGTCACAGCGGCGCAACAGGGGGATGCGGCCGAAGCGCGACGGATCAATGCCGCGCTGGTTCCGATCTGGAGCCTCTTCAAGGAGTTCTCAAGCCTTCGCGTCGTCTATGCACTCGCTGAATTGCTCGACATTTGTGCCGACCCCCCGCGTCCCATCCTGCCTCTGCCCCCAGCAGCGAAGCGCCAGATCGCCGCCGCGTTGAAAGGTTTGCCATCGGATGCCAGCCGGTGAACAGCAAACCTCGTTCGGCAAGTGAAAGGAAGTGTCATGTATTTACCCGCTCATTTCGAGAACTGATCGAAAACAACGCACTCGGCGTGCTGATAGGCATGGCTTGAGCGGTCTCGACGCCAATAACACTCCCTTCGAACTCAACAATCGACTGCGGAGGTACAGACTGCGCAGGCACTCCGCCCATGCCGCACCGTTGGCCTTCAAACTAGGAATCGGTGGTTTATCCATTGGAATGGCATCGAGCCGGCGCTTTACTTCCGGCCCGGTGCGCGCATTGAAGCCAGTGCCAATGCCGCCGGCGAACACCATATTTCCGTCCTCGACATTCGCCAGAGCACGCTTCCCGACCGCCGTAACTGTTGCCGGGTTCGCAGCCGATGACGATGAACTCATCACTCAGCACGCATTTTGTCTCACCCATTCTTGGCGCCGGCCGGATCGATATGGACTGACACGCAGCTTGGAGACGGTGCCCTCGAGGCCGAACTGGCAGACTTGCGCTAGAATGTCGCTGCCGCCGCTGATCTCGTCGCTCAGAACGATGCCGTTTGGCGGCGTTTCAGCAGGTTAACTAGCGCTTTGCGCCGATCGACGAGTGGCCGATCGCGAAGACCCGCGCCGTCGATCTTGAGCAGGTCGAAGCCGGCAAGCATGGTCCTGACGTCTCCCGCCGCGGCCAAGAGCCCGCTGAAGACTGGGAAGCGCGACAAGCCTTCTGGTCAACGACGAACGCCTCACCGTCTATTATAGCGTCCGAGGCGCCGAGCTCGGCTACCGCCCGGGACGATAGTCGGAAACCTGAGGGTCCAGTCGTGGAGGTTGCGGGTCGAGGTAGGCCCCCATCGATAGTCGTCCCATTTCATTTCGTGTAGCCAATCAGGGCCCTGCCGGACGCGGCCGACCAGCGGTCGATGTTCGCGACGACCCGAATGTCCAGTCTCGTGTAACCCAGCCTAAGCGGCCTGTCCGCCCAAAAAATGACATTCAGTTGCCTCCAGCCTTTCGACACGACCCACTTCACGATCTCGTAACTCGCCAAACTAGCGGCTTGTTGCGTGAGCTGCGCGTTCCTACGGTGTGGTCGCTAGGCCCAGCAACAAGAGCTCGGTTGCCAGGCGGGCGGAGGCTCAACGAGATAGCCAGCTCAGGACAAGGAGAGCAAGCAATGGTCGCTTTTACCCTCAATGGCGAGGCGCGAACACTTGACGTCGATCCAGAGATGCCGCTGCTCTGGGCGGTCCGTGACGTCATCGGACTCACGGGAACGAAATTCGGTTGCGGGCTTGCCCAGTGCGGCGCTTGCACGGTTCACGTTAACGGCATGCCGACGCGCTCGTGCCAGACCGCAGTCGGCGACATCGAAGGAGCCTCGATCACCACCATTGAGGGTGTGTCGGGCAAGATAGGCGAAACGGTCCAGGCCGTGTGGGCCGAGTTCGACGTACCTCAATGCGGCTATTGCCAGTCTGGCCAGATCATGTCGGCCGTGGCCCTGCTTACAGAAACGCCTAAGCCGTCGGACGATGATATTGATTCGGCGATGAGCGGCAATCTCTGCCGCTGCGCCACCTATCATCGCATCCGCGCGGCCATCCACGAGACCGCCAACCGGCTGGAGACTTGAGGCATGTCGCAGTTTCTCTCGAAGCATAACTCCGTGCGGCCCACGCGCCGCCGGTTCCTCGTCGGCGCGGGCGTCACCACCGCTGGCCTCGCCGTGGGCTACCGGCTAGTGCTGGCGGCGTCCGACATCGCACAAACGACTACTGCAAAGGTTCAGGCGAACCCCTTCCAGACCTATGTCGAGATCACAAAGGAGAACCGAATCATCATCTACTCCTCGCAGTTCGAGATGGGACAAGGCTCCTATTTCGGCATCGCCACCCTGGTTATGGAAGAGCTCGACGGCGACTGGGCGCAGGTGGACGTGGTCGGCGGATATGGCAATACCGCGCTCTACGGCAATCTCGCCTGGGGCGGGGCCGCACAGGCAACTGGTGGCTCCACGTCGATGAGTTCGTCGTGGGAACGCTACCGCAAGGCGGGTGCTGCCGCACGGGCCTTGCTGGTGGCGGCCGCGGCGCAGCGGTGGGATGTGCCAGCCGGCGAGATCAAAGTCGCTTCCGGGGTCGTGTCGCACGCCTCAGGGATGCAGGCGCGCTACGGTGACCTGGCTGAAGCCGCAGCGGGAATGCCGGTTCCCGACGACGTGCCGCTAAAGCCGCGCGACAAGTGGGCCCAGATCGGATCGGACAGCCTCAAGCGCTACGATTCCGCCGGCAAGACCAACGGCGCGCAGACCTACACGATCGACCTCATGATGGAGGGACTCCAGACGGCCGTTATGATCCATCCGCCGAAGTTCGGCGCCGAGATCGAGAGCTTCGACGCAACCAAGGCGAAGGCACTCGACGGCATTGTCGATGTCGTCCAGACGCCGCGAGGCATTGCCGTGGTTGGCAGGGACACCTGGACGGCTCTAAAGGGCCGCGAACTCGTGGAGGTGACCTGGAACGAGGAGAAGGCCGAAGGGCGCGGCACGGCCGAGATCATGGCCGAATACAACAAGGCAGCAGACGATCTGGGCGCGGCCACCGCGCGCGACGACGGTAACACTCCCGCAGCATTCGCCAGTGCTGAGAAAATCATCGAGGGGCACTACGAATTCCCCTATCTTGTCCATGCTTCGATCGAGCCACTCAACGCGGCCGCCCGAATCAACGAAGACGGCACCATCGACGTCTGGGGCGGACACCAGATGCCCGACCTTTATCAGGCGGCTGCCGCTCAGGTAGGCGGCACCACGCCGGACAAGGTGAGGCTGCACGTGATGAAGACCGGCGGCAGTTTCGGCCGCCGCGCGGTCTTTGATGCAGATGTCATTATCGAAGCTGTTTCCACAGCGCGTGCACTGGGACGCGGCAAGCCAGTGAAGGTGCAGTGGACCCGCGAGAATGACATGCGGGGTGGGCGGTACCGGCCGGCCTATGTGCATGCAGTCAAGGCGGGGCTCGACAAGAAAGGCAATGTCGTCGCTCTCCATGACCACATCGTAGGCCAATCGGTCTTGGGCGGTTCGATCTCTGCGGCGATGATCAAGAACGGCATCGATCCAACCTCCGTAGAGGGCGCCACCAACCTGCCGTATGCGATCCCGAACCTGAAGGTCGAGCTGACCACCACGGACGTGAACATCCCGGTGCTGTGGTGGCGTTCGGTAGGCTCCACCCACACCGCTTACGCGGTGGAAACCCTGATCGATGAGCTCGCCGCCGCTGCGAACCGTGATCCGGTCGACTTCCGCTTGTCAATGCTCGGTCACCATCCACGGAATGCCGCCGTGCTTAAAGTGGCTGCTGAGAAGGCAGGCTGGGACAAGCCTCTGCCGGAAGGCCGTTTCCGCGGCGTGGCCCTGCATGAAAGCCTCTCGACCTATGTCGCCGATGTGGTGGAGATCACCCTCAACGATGAAAATGGTTTCAAGGTCGACCGCGTCGTCTGCGCGGTAGATTGCGGCACCGCGATAAATCCTGGCCAGATTCGCGCTCAGATGGAGGGCGGTATCGGCTTCGGGCTAGGCGCGATCCTCCAGGAGGAGCTGACCCTGAATGGCGGTGTCGTAGACCAAGAGAACTACGATACCTATACACCGCTCAGGATCGAGCAGATGCCGCGAGTCGAGGTGCACATTGTGCCGTCCGAGGAGCCGCCCACGGGAGTTGGTGAACCAGGTGTGCCGCCTATCGGCCCGGCCGTCGCCAACGCGCTACGGGCGGCGACGGGCAAGACTATCCGCAAGCTGCCGATTATAAAGAACATGTCAGGAATGACACCATGAAACAGCCGCGATGAAAATCGCGCCGTTTTCGAAACGCCTCCTGACAGGCGCTCATCTCCATGGGTCAAATTCCGGCGGCTGCCCGCTCCAATATCCGGGTTGGAGACGGCACCCCGTGTTCTGAACGACCACAGACGGGCCTTGGCGCCGGTTCCACTGAAGAACCGCTTTCGAGACGCAAATGCGTCCACTCCATGAAGAGCACAACCGTATAGCACCAGGAAGGCTAGCTACCTCCAGGCCCTCAGAAAACCGAACCTCCCGAGCTCAGAGGCGCTCGTGATCACAATCGCGCTGGTGCGTGGATCATTGTTCAAGGGTTTGCCGATAGGCAGGCGAGATGGCCGATCGACATGATCTTCGCCCGATGCTCTACAAACACAATGCCAGCCGCTGTCACGGAGTCGCGAAGACGAAGGCAATGAGGGTCGACGCCGATACTCATCGTTTGGTTGACAGAGCGCTTGGAATGCCATGCGCTTCACATCGGAGTAGCCATCCGGGAAGCCTGAAGCGCTTAGAAAACGCATGTGCTGCGGCTGTTATTCATAGCGTGGATGACTTTGATCAAAACAATCGATTTCATCACCCTTCCGGAATCGTGCATGGACAAAAAAGAGCCTCACGCACCAATCACACGCTGCTCTATCGCGTGACGAAAGCTGCCTTAGGAATAATCCAAAGGAGAAAATCTTCCATGCGCCCTGACGTGCAGTGGAGGTCGTGCCGAGAAAGTGAGTTGCAACTGGCCGACAATGTCGGGCGGTGCGACCATGGTCGCTTCGGGAAATGAAATCGGGCCAGTTCACGGGGGCGGTACTGTTATTCGTCGACGGCCGCCCTTCCCAAGAACAGGCGGCATCGCAAGTTGGTTCTGCCGATGAAAACGACATCGCCGGATACATGTCAGCAGCCGCTCAGGATTGGATGATCCAAGCTCTCGGCGTGATGGCACCGTAGGCGTCACAGTCGAAGCATCTCATTGATCGTTTATGAGGCTTTCTTCGATGCCGCTGATGCCTGACGGGCGGTCGCAGCTGCAGGCGACAACACGGCCTATTTAGTTGGAACAGTCGAGGTAAGCCAATTTGGCTTCCCGTTACTATTTGGAGAAAGAAATGCTGTGTCTAGGAATCAGCGGCGGACTTGACCAAGTCCATGAAAACCGATTCGAGCGTCCGAACGCCTTTATGCACGATGGCGCCGCGGTGCTCGTCCGAGACGGAAAGGTGATAGCCGCCGTAGAAGAGGAACGCCTCAATCGAATCAAGCACTCGAACAAGCTGCCAAGTGGTTCGATTCAATACTGTCTTTCGACGGCCGGGGTTCAGCTCAGCGACATTGATCGTGTCGCGGTCTACGCCAGCGAGCCCTACGCCAACGCCATGCTTGAAGGTATGTCCGCTTCCCAACCAGACATTCTCTCCATTCCGTTGGATGCTAAAATGTTGGTGCAGAACCTGTTAGCGCGTGAGTTCGGCACTAAGTTGGACAGTTCACGTATTTCATTCGTAGGTCATCATCAGGCGCACGCCGTGAGCGCCTTTGCAATGTCGGGCTTCGAACAAAGTCTCATTCTAGCGATTGATGGCTGTGGTGATTTCCTGTCGGGCCTTGTGGCGGTAGGGTCTGGCACAGAAATTACGCAAATCGAGGCTTTCCCGGAGGACAATTCTCTTGGGCTGTTTTATCTCGAGACGATCCGCTGTCTCGGCTACGGCTTGTTCGACGAGTATAAGGTAATGGGACTCGCGCCCTATGGCGACCCCGCTCCCTATCGCGAGCTCTTCGAGCAGTTCTACGAGCTCTCCGCCAACGGTGGCTACCGTGTTCACCTCGACCGCATCGGTCCGGCGTTGCTCCGCAACATCGAGATCAGGCGAAAGGGAATGCCTTTCACCCAGCAGCATCGAGATGTGAGTGCGTCACTGCAGGAAGCGCTTGAGCGGATCGTGTTCCACATTCTCCGGCACCACCGTGAGGCCACCGGCATGAAGCGGTTGTGTCTGGCGGGAGGGGTAGCCCACAACTGCACCATGAACGGCAAGCTGCTGTATTCAGGGCTTTTCGAAGACATCTTCGTGCAACCCGCGTCTCACGACGCTGGCTGCGCATTGGGAGCTGCGCTGATAGTCTCTAACGAGATGGGCCGCCCCGCGCCGCGTGAGCGACTGCAGGAGGTCTATTGGGGTCCTGATCTCGGGAGCGACCGCGCCGTGGAACAGGAACTGAATGCATGGGCCGGACATCTCGAGGTTGAACGCTCTTATGACGTAGCGATCAGTGCAGCCGACTGGATCGCCAACGGCGCCGTGATCGGCTGGGTGCAGGGTCGTTCGGAGTTTGGGCCACGTGCGCTGGGCAACCGCAGCATTCTTGCCGACCCTCGGCCCGCTGCGAACAAGGACCGGATCAATGCCATGGTCAAGAAGCGCGAAGGCTACAGGCCTTTCGCACCATCTGTGCTGGAAGAGGATGCGAGCGAATTTTTCGACCTCCCGGACGGTAAGCACGAATTTCCATTCATGAATTTCGTCGTTCGCGTGCGTGACTCAAAGCGCGCCTTGTTGGGTGCCATTACGCACGTCGACGGTACGGCTCGGCTGCAAACAGTATCGCGCGATGCCAACCCCGCTTACTGGGAGGTCATCAATGCGTTCAAGAAGCGGACAGGCACTCCAATTCTGCTCAATACGTCCTTTAACAACAATGCTGAACCGATCGTGGATACGGTTGCAGACGCGATTGCCACATTTTTGACGACAGAGCTGGATGGACTTGTGGTCGGGCCCTTCCTGGTAAAAAAACGGGCTGCAACGCTGCACGATTGGACTGCGCTTGCGATTTCATTGCCTCCCTCAGTCTCCCTCCATCAAACCCGTGCTTACACAGCGCGAGATCATCAGGAGACTGTCTGCGAGATTATTCCGAACCACTCCAGCATTGACAGTGTGCGAATTTCAAACGACTTGTTTAATCTACTGATGCGGATCGAGGGCGAAGCCGTGTTGCGAGATCACCTCAATATGATTGAGCCGGATCAGGCCAGGCATGCAGCTCTAATGGAGGGCCTGCGAAGACTGTGGGAGCAGCGCCTGGTTCGGTTGCATCCCTCACAAGCTGGTCGGATGGATCATGCGTCCGATCAAACGCTGGACCAGCCCAATAGGCAATCAGCCTGATAGAGATGCACCTCAAGCTCGGCCAATCAAGGGTTTTTGTCGACCCCGCCTGCGAGCTCCCGCTGTGATTACGGGGTCGTCGCCTACGCGGCGGCGCCCACCACCATCTCCATCAGTCGCTTCGGCGACAAAGCCAATCATCTCCCGTAAGAGAAGTGCTTTCGGGCAAGTTCTGCAGGTTCAAGGAGTTCGTTGAAGGCGCCTCCAGCTGGAGCTGCGTCGAGCGCATCATCGCGCATGGTCGAACTCGGCGCCCAAGGGAAATCGCCCAATTCGACACGCGTGCGTTTGCGCCTCATTCAAAACCGCCGCGCGGGTGGTCGAGGTGAAATCGGAAGTCCGTCTGTGCCAGCCGACGACGTTCCCGCAGCGCATCCTGCACATCGCCCTCGATCGCATTCCTCAACTCGCGACATACGACGGGGCGCAGGCGCCGGAAACGAACCCGCCGACCGCAACCTGCAAACTCCCGCCTGTCCTCACGACGGAGCAATCCTGTCGCCTGACTAGGCGCGTGGAAAAGCATCACAAGGGTGACCACAGCGTCGCTTCAGGCCGTCAAACGCTATTGCCGTGCGTCAAGGCGGACTAGGTGACCCGTCGGGAAGCCGGCACCAGCGGCTTTGTCGGGACAAGACACATGCTATTGGGATTTGACCGCCGCAGCCGCGAGCATCGCTTCTCCCATCGCTATGGCCCCTTGGGCACGCAGCATTTCGCCAGGGTTCTGAATGTCGCGCAACTCTTTGTTCTGGCTGAGTTTTGTTTTTCCAACCAAGCCGGTGATCTCGATCTCCAGGGCGACGATTGCCTTGACCATCGTGTCGATGAAGTCCTTCGGCGCGTCGCTCATCTTCCATGGGACCGGCTGCGAGGCTTCTTGCATGTGAGTGAGCTTCGCCACGTTGCGGCGCACATACCGCTCATCATCCCGGACAGTGATGCGTCCGTGGGCATGGACGACGAGATAGTTCCAGGTCGGCACCTGCTTGTGGAATTCATGCTTGCTCGGATACCAGTTCGGCGAGATGTAAGCGTCGGCCGCACGGAAGATTACGAGAACCTCATCGCCATTGGCGACTTCCTCCCAGACTGGGTTCTTGCGAGCGACATGGCAATTGAGAACGCCCTTGTCTCCCTTCGAGCGGTCAAGCTCGAAAGGGAGGTGGTTCGCGTCCAGCGTGCCTTTGCTTTGGGTGACGAGGATACCGAGCGGGTGTCTCTCGATAAGGTCGAACAGGGCGTTCTGATCAGGGACGGCAAAATGAGGCGGAACGTACAACGGTTTATCTCCTGTCGCGAATGTGCGGTTGTTAGTAATCGGCGGGGCCTTACGGAACGTGCCCCTGAATCTTCGCTGCCGTCGACGAGTGCCCCGGATTTCGGTGTCCACCACGCTCAAGCACCGCCATCGTGAAGTGGGCGGGCACATCAGATGCCGCCGCATATGAGTGAGGTTGGTCAGTGACAAGCCGCGCACTCTCGCCTTCGCTTAAAATTTCCACGTGGGTACCTACCACAACGCTCAGGGCACCCTGACTGACCGAGATCAGCTCGCGCGTATCCGGACTATGAGCATCCGCGGAAAACACGTCGCCCGGCATCATGACCCAGCTCCACAGTTCGAACATCGTGCGTCCCGAGGTCGACGAATGCAGTTGCGCAGAGCTTCCTTTGGCGCTCGTCCAAAGCCTCCTGGTCTCTGTCCGCTCGATGGGAAGGCGCACCGTGGAAGGGTGCTCGTTCAACAAATCGGCCACCGAGAGCGAAAACGCCGCCGCCAGCCGACACAGTATGCCGATACTGGGGTTCGCCCTACCCTGCTCCAGCGCGACCACGGTTCCCTTCGATAGGCCACTTAGTTTAGCCAGGCGATCCAGGGTCAGGTTTTGGTCACGCCTCATGTCTCGGATCCGGGCTGCTATCGCTTGCCCAAGCGCTTGCTCGGCATCAAACGCTTCCGTAACATTGGTCATTATATTGACTTGGGTCCTCGGCTCACGTATTGCGGTCAGTATAATGACCGGCACGAAATTGCAACTGCCCGTTAGGAAGGAAATAACCGATGCGTTTTGAGACGAAGGCGATCCACTGCGGCCGAGGTGTCGACGCGTCCACGGGGGCCGTATCCATGCCGCTGCACACCAGCACGACGTTCGAACGAGGCGCCAACGGGTCATTTCCGTCCGGCTTCGAATACACAAGGGATGGAAATCCGACACGCAATGCGTTCGAGGCGGCCATGGCGACGCTTGAGGGAGGGGGAGACGGCATCGCCTTCGCTTCGGGCATGGCCGCAATCGCTGCAGTTTTCGAGAGCCATCCGTCGGCGGGTCGGATCGTTCTGCCGGATGACATGTATTTCGGCATTCGTTCGCTGATCGAAGAGACCGACATTGGGTCTCGCTTCGACTTTGCCCCCGTCGACATGCGCGATTTGGACGCTTTGCGCGCCGCGGTGACATCGAAGCGGACTGGCCTCGTCTGGGTCGAGACGCCGTCAAACCCGATGATCCGCGTTGTCGACATTGCGGCCATCTGCGCAATCGCGCACGAGGCAGACGCCTTGGCGGTGGTGGACAATACGTGGGCCACCCCAGTGCTTCAACTGCCACTCGAAATCGGGGCAGACGCGGTGATGCACTCGGCGACAAAGTACATTGGCGGCCACTCGGATTTGATGGCCGGTGTCGTCATTGTCCCAAACGCGACACCCCTCGGTCGCCCATTGCGGATGGTCCAGAAACACAAGGGCAGCGTCGCAGCGCCCTTCGACTGTTGGCTGGCGTTGCGGGGCCTGCAGACATTGCCGGTCCGCATGCGCGCCCATTGCGAAGGCGCCCAGAAAGTGGCCGAGGCCCTGGCGTCTCATCCGCGCGTCGAAAAAGTGCTCTTTCCTGGTTTGCAAACTGATCCGGGACACGATCTTGCTACGCGGCAAATGAGCCATTACGGAGCGATGCTATCCTTTATCGTCGAGGGCGGAGCCGATGCTGCAATGGCCGTGGCCGGCCGCCTGAAGATTGTTGTCCGGGCGACAAGCCTTGGCGGGACGCATTCTCTGATAGAGCATCGCGCATCCGTTGAAGGTGCGAAGTCCAAAGCGCCAAGCGGATTGCTGCGAATTTCTGTAGGGCCTGAACATCCTCAGGACATTATAGATGACCTGATGCAGGCCCTAGGCGAAACCTGCAAAGCGGGAGTCCAATGACGGGTGCAAGAACTCTGGCGCCGCTTTACGTGACGGCTGGCGCAGCCGACGATCGGCAGAACAATGTTCCTGCTGAGTAGAACGCACGTCCTCTGGTGAACCGCTACCGCCGTGTCGCATTGTCTCGGGCGTGGTGGTCGCCTGGGTGATGAACGTCTTCGGGTTTCCGGACGATGGCCACGCGCTCGACCGGATAGCGGAAATACCCAGATTTGCCGTTGACCTACTGCTGCTCGACCTCGTCGGAGATCGCGGTCAACAGATGGGATGGATGTGCTGGCACTACGGCAGTTTGACAAGCCGGCCATCGGGGCGCTAGCACCGTCCAAAGCCAAGAGTCGCAGGGCAGAACTGACCGCACCCAGCGGGCTGCGGGACCCATCAGCTAACGGCCAGGTTGGTACCTCAAGGCGCATCAGCACCATGGATGTCACATTGTCCTTGTTGCGAGCGCGATTTCGGAACTTCGTTGTGACGCAGTCTGTGCACAGAGCGCACCGCTGTAAGCAAATGAGCGGACGAACGACACCCAGTGGAGGAGAGAAGTGATGCGGCGTCAAGATCCTCCGCGCTTTGCGGCAAACACACTGATCCCTCTTCACAACCCGGTCTTTCGTTCTATCTGGACAGCCACGCAGATATCCAGCCTTGGCTGGCTGGTGCAGAGCGTGGCTATAAGCTGGCTCATGGCGACGATTTCAGCCTCCGATCTAATGGTTGCGCTCGTACAGGCTGCATCGACACTGCCCGCGTTCTTCTTGTCGATCCTTGCTGGAGCCATTGCAGACAGCTTCAGCCGCCGCGGCGTGATGCTTGCCGGACACTGCCTTATCGCACTGGCATCCACGGCGCTGGCACTCGCTGTGGGACTGGGCTTTGTTAGTCCATGGCTGATCCTGGGACTGAGTTTCTTGGCCGGATGCGGCTTTGCCTTGAACGATCCAGCATGGCACGCGTCGGTAGGCGATATCCTGGAAAAGCGCGACATACCCGCCGCAGTGACGCTGATGTCGGTGGGCTACAACGTGGTTCGGAGCATAGGACCGGCGCTGGGCGGTGTAATCTTAGCTTTGCTAGGCCCCCTTACGGCTTTCGCCCTCGCTGCGCTGAGTGACCTGGTCCCGTTGAGCGCTGTTCTGCGCTCAAAGTGGCAAGTTCGCTTTTCGCCTCTTCCGCGCGAGCGGATGACTACGGCCATTCATGATGGCATGCGATTCACGGCAATATCCTCAGAGATCAGAGTGGCGATTGTGCGTGCAACCCTATTCGGGCTGTCAAGCATCTCGATCCTTGCTCTGCTCCCCCTCCTGGTTCGCGACCAGCTGGCGGGAGGGCCAATTGTTTACGGGGTGCTATTGGCTGGCTTCGGCACAGGCGCCTTCATAGCCGGCATTGGCAGCAGCTACTTGAGACGCATTACATCCCAGAACCGATTGATCACGCTCGCATCCGTTGCTTGCGCAACGTGTTGCCTTTTGATGGCCCTCACATCGTCGGTGGCTGTGGCGGCGATCGCGCTTGCAATCGGTGGCGCTGGCTGGGTTGTCACCTGGACCGGAACCGACGTGTGTGTGCAGTTGGCAAGCCCAAGGTGGGTCGTTGGTCGGACCCTGTCCATCTATTACGCCCTGACCTACGGCGGCATGGCAGCGGGCAGCTGGATCTGGGGTGCTGTCGCGCAGTACTATTCGCTGACGTGGGCTTTGGAAGGTGCTGCAGCGGCACTGTTGCTGGTCGCGGGTGTGGGAAAGCTATTGCCAGTGCGGCTATGGGAGGAATCGGATCAAGCGGCCGTCGACTTCAGGCCACCAGAACTGGCCCTCCCTTTGAAGCCCAGGAGCGGTCCGATCGTGATCAAGGTGGAGTACTCGATACCCGAGGAGAGTATCGATCAATTTCTGAGCTGCATGCGCGAAAGGCGGCGCGTTCAGAGCCGCGCCGGTGCGCGGGACTGGACCCTCCAGCGCGACCTTCAGAAGTCGACGCTTTGGACCGAGACATTCCGCACGCCGACATGGACGGACTATCTTCGTCTACACCATCGGCTGACGGTGAATGACAGGGAGGTAGGCGAGCGCCTTGCCGCTCTGCACATGGGTGATTCTCCGCCTCGCATCTCACTTTCAATCGAGCGGTCGACAAGCCCCGCCCCCGGCAGCCAAGTCCAGCCTGTGCCTTTTGTATCGCGCCCGTGAGATAACCAAGACTTGTCTGGGCTTGGACACGGAACGAGCTACTCCTTGATTTGTCGAGCCTGCCCGGATTGCAAATCGTTCCGGCCGGTTAGGCGAGCATGAGGATTCGCGCGGCAATTATGTCAATCACGGGTCCCATGTTCAGCCCGCCCCCCCTCTGCCGCCAGATCGGCTTGAGCACGGATTCAGGTCGCCCGTCCTTTGCATAGCGGCGGGCAACGAATAGCAAGGGGGCGGAGGGTATCCCCGTCTGCGAAGCGGGCAGAGGAGGAATCCGCAAGGCGGGTTGCTGGGGAGAGGGGTCGCGCGCCTCTTTCCGCCTCACTTAGAAAACGTGCGGCCAAGCACGTTCATGTCGGCCGTGGGCGGCCGCAACAATTGCCTACAAGGCGCAAGCGTCGTCACATATTAAGCGTAGCCGCGCGACAACCATCCGTGGTCACGCGCAATCCTGCGAATTGTCAAGCGGAGACAACGATCGCGGCACCAAGCAAAGTGGCGAACCCGATTCTGCTCGGGAGATCCAAAGCTCTCCGAACCCTATTAGATCCATGAAGCGAAACACGGCGCCCTGAAGCAGGTAAAGCAGCAGTGTGCTCTGACCAAGCTCCACCGCAACAAAGCGAGCTACGCGAGTTGAATGGCCAACTCTCCAGCATAGGAACATAAGCTGCATTGTGACTGCAGAAGTTGCTACGGAGCCAATGAACATCAGCAACACTTGTCTCGCCGACTCTCCATCGTAGATCGAAACGAGATTGTTGTAGACGTAAGTCTCCCTTCCCCAAACAAGAAAGCACACTCACGGCGTGCCGAGCAGCTTGGCCAAGGAGCCGCACTGGGGCCTCCGGAGTGAGTGTTATCGCTCAAGCAGCCACGTCGGCGCGGCCTAAAATCTTCGATGAGCGCGTCAGGAGAGCGTCGATCTCCACATTTCTTCCAGGAGATCGTCCCCACATCATCATGGCCACGGCTCTAACGGGCTGGTGCCCTCCCTTTCCCGTTTTTTGTCTCGATGCTCGGTTGCGCCGCCCGCCGGGGCAAGGCAAAAAAATCGTCGAGGCTGAGCCCCCACTGCGGCTTCGGCGAAATATTCATCCACGGGTTCGCATCACCGCGGGCAGCGGGCGAGTTCGTCGATAGGAGTGCGGATGGAAGTAGGCGATGCACATCGTCACCAGCGGCTCAGATTGTGTGAGGTCCACGGCTCGCTGGTTTCCGCCGACGACGGCGCGGACGGCATCGGTATGCGCAGAGCGGGTCCGTCGGCTTGGCGTCAGTTTCGGGGCAAGGGGCTATTGCTGGTCGCGCGGCGCTGAGTTGGGCGGAAGGATCGACGGCGCAACCCGGGGCTCCCGCGCGACGAGCAGGTTTTTTTCCCGGTCTGACCTGGCCTCGAGTCCAGATGTCGCGATGACCGACGTGGCCGGCGCGATTGAACGGGTCTCATGCTCAAAGCTGCCTCGGTGCCTAGTAGCGGCACCGCATGACCCACCCGGCGCTGCTCGAAGTAAACCGCGGCCAGCCAACATCCGAAGGTGCGCCAGACCCGATGTCGCGGCGGCCTGATGGCTCCGGCGCCGTGCCGCGGCAGAAAGCTGCCGATCTCGTCTGGCATGGTCGCTGACCGCATCGTCACCCGGGCCATCGCAGCGACTTTTCTCCGTTACAAAGTCCCCGCGGGACGGACTGCCAGTTCACGCCAGGGCCAACAGCACCCGCAGGGGCGACCGCCGCGTCTGCCGGTCCTGCGAGTAGAATAAGATCGGGAAGTGCGGCTTCATCCTCGATGCCAGTGCCCGCTTCGCCGTACCGCGGCCGCCATAGCCCCCTTGCGCTATCACGAGTCAGCCCACCTTTCTAGCTGGCAGCCATCGGGAGCCGATCCGCAACCACAGGGCGGCACCTGTCGGCCCGGCTTCCGTGTCAACGCAGAACATGATGCATATTCCCAGCGCTTTTTGACAGAGCGAACTACAAAATGCAGAACACTGACTCTCCGCCAAATGAATGCTGCGAGCAAGCAGCAGGCGGAGGAACTCCGTCTGGGCTGAGTACCTGTTTCAACGTGAACAAATAAATTGTAGCCAGTTCACGAAACGCCAGGCCCGCTCCTCTGCCGTCCGATCGTCCAGGAAATCCCCTCGGCGCGCACCACGCCAGACACCTCCTTGCCGATATGATGCTCAAGCACCGGCCGCCAGGGCACCAGCGTGAACTCGCGCGATTTCTCGATGACAGCGTATTTTCCGCCGGCGAGCTCGACGCAGCGGCGCAGCGTACCGTCTATTCGATTGCCATGCTGCGCTTCAGAATACGAGAGCCCGAGTTCGTCCGAGAGCTGACTGGCAACACGGTTCAGCTCTCGTTGGCGCAGCATTGAAAGCATGTTGGCGCGATAGATGACCCGATCCTGCGCATCATGGGCAAGACCTTGCGCGATCAGCCACTGCTGTCGGCGGGCCTGGACCTGACGTACTTCTCGACCGAAGCCAGAGTCGCGCAAGGACTCAGGGTGGGCTGATACCAGCTCCTGGTCGATCCAGGTGGCGCCGTCAAAGCCTACTTGGCTCTCCAGCGGCATTGATGAGAGCTTGTCGACGACAACAGGCTGGGCCCTCGCTCGTTGACGCTCGTAATCCGCGACGCGGTTGAGATGGTCGGGCGCGACTGTCCATGTGCCGTCCGGCTCGCGCTCGACGCCACCGGTCGCACGGCGGATCGCCTCCAGTCGCCGCACGTGCGTTTCGGCAAAGCGTTCGGTGGCCGAGGGGTCATGCTTGAGATGGATATCGATGCTGTAGCGCCCGTCGTTGACCGTGGCGATGCCGGCAATTGTGCGGTCGACTTTTCTTGGCCCGGTGTCCCTCGGCCTGATCCGCACTATGCAGCCTTCTGGTGTCGGTTGGGTGGCCTCGCCTTTGCCGATATCAAAATAGTGGCTTTTGCCGTCCACGCCGTCGACGACGAGGTAATGGCGGTCAGTGATTTCGTCGGCCAGCCCGCGCCCGACGACACGTCCGACCACGGTTTGGGCCGACCCGTCGGATCGATCGTGGATAAGATAGTCGGCGGCACTGCGGACGAGCCCCTTGCCGGTCAGCTCGCGATGGATGGTCTTGACAATGTCGCCGCGCTCGCCGATGCGGCGTAGCGTGGCTTCGAGATCATCCTCCAGGCGCCAGCGACCCGAAGGCATCTCCTCGGCGAGGCCCATCCGCTCGAGCTTGCGCAGGCGGCCCTGGTGCAGCGTCTGGCGAAAGGTGTCTCGGCTGGCTGGTGAGACATGCCCCTCGTCGCGCATGCGCATCAGCTGCCGGTCGATGCTGGTGAAGCGTTCCTGCTCCATCTCCTGGCGCAAGCGCTGCTCGATCTCGCGGTCGGTGCGCGGGCCAAGGTCGAGGCTAACCAGTTCGGCTGCGCGCTCGCGCAGGCCAGAGGAGATGTAGTCCCGCGCGATGACGAGGTTTTCGCCGTGATCGTCCCTGCCGCGCACGATGATGTGGGTGTGAGGATGGCCGGTGTTGAAATGGTCGACGGCCACCCAGTCTAGCCTGGTGCCGAGGTCTTCTTCCATTTGCGCCATGAGGCGCCGGGTGAGCAGCTTCAGGTCATCATACTCGATACCGTCTTCAGGGGCGACGATGAAGCGGAACTGATGACGGTCACCGTTCGCGCGATCGAGAAAGGCCCTGCCGTCCGCGTGGTCTTTGTCGGCAGCGTAGAGCTCGCCACGCTCGCCTTCCCGGGTGACGCCGTCGCGCTGGAGGTAGCGGAGGTGCGCACGAGCTCCGTCGACTCCCTTGCCGGCCAGCTTGACGATGCGTGCCTTGACGACTGCGCGCCGCTGCCGAAACGCCGCGTGGCGGTCGCGTGCTCTAAGAACGGCGGCAGCAGCCCCGCCGCGCCCCACCCGGCTTCCGATGAAGCGGCTGCCGCGTCCGCTCCTGCCGCCTGCTCGGTTGACCGCGGCCTGGACCTGGCCAGCGTAGCGTTTGCCCGCCTTCGAGCCGCGCGAGCCAATTTTGCCGAGCCTCGGCGTGAATTCGTCATCCTGCATGCGGCCTCCGATGAACCAGCAGCAAAATCAGAGGCTTGCGCGCCAGACCCTCCTGGACCCGCAGGCAACCTCCCGGGAAAACGATGTGCAGACAAACACTTCGCCGCCTCAGGAGGCGATGCCTTTATCTTGCCTTCCGCGGACCTGCCTCCCTGCCCCCCGCCCGAACCGCGGTAGCCGCTGCCCTCACCTGCGATCCGGCCGGCCTGACCTTGCTCGCTCCGATCCGAGCGGCACCAGGAGGTGGCCATTCGGGCCGGTCACGGAAACACCGTTTCGGAGGAAAAACAGCGACTGCCCGGAAGGGATTCCCGGCGCGCTTTTGGAACGGGATTTGTCGGTGAGCGCGTCCATATCGGCGGCCGAAATGCCCGCCGCCTTGACCTCTTCCAGATACGAAACCGTCTCGCTGGGCAGTGGCCGCCCACGCTGCAAATGCTGTTCGTAGCGCTCCGGCCCGGCGTTATAGGCTGCAAACAGGCCTGGAAATCCGAAGCGGTCATACATGGCGCGCAGATAGGCAGTGCCTGCCAGAATGTTGTCGCGAGGGTCGTGCGGGGCGGCTCCCAGGCCAAGCTCTGCGCGCAACTCCTCGTAGGTGCCTGGCATCACCTGCATGAGGCCAATGGCGCCGGCGCTCGACGTGACCGGCCGCCCATTGAGCGTCGTCTGCCCCCGGCTTTCGGCATGCATGACGGCATAAATCCAGGTCTGTGGAATGCTGAAACGCCGGCTTGCTTCGGCTACGAAGGGCTGCCATCTTGCAAGCTGCGGACTATGGGAGATGACGACCGGCTTCGTGTTGGTCGCCGCGGAACAGGAGCATGGTGCGAGAGACACCATGCCCAGCATCAGGAGGGTCACTCGGTCCATAGCGGCACGAGCCTCCCGATGATATTTTCGGTCGGCACCGGCCCGAAATAGCGGCTGTCGAACGAGCGATTTTTGTCTCTGCCGAGTAGGAAAACCTCGGCAGCGGCGAGCTTTCGGCAGGCATTCCACCAAGGCAGCGGACGGTGCTGCGTGTCGGTTGCAAGCCGGCGCGCGACAATCTCGCCGCCGATGATGATGGCGTCGCCGAAGGCGCAGACATGCTCGCCAGCCAGCGCGGCAAGGTGCTTGACCAGCGGCACGTTGCTGGGCAGATAGAAGCGTTCGGCGGCCAGATCGACGACCGGTTTTGGCGGGCGGACGAGTACGAGATCACCAAGAGCCGGCGATCCGGACGCGACGCGATAGAGGCCGACCGGCGCACTCGCCGAGGCGTTCCAGACCAGCCAGGGCGATGGTTTGCCGAAGGCGGCGAAGCCGATCAGGGCAAGGCCCATCGTGGCCACGGCGATCGTCTTGCGCGCCCGAATGCGCCGCAGATGGCTGCCGATCAGATGGATGGTGGGACGCCGGCTCATGAGCGGCCTCCCTCGCCGGCCGAGCCGGAATCGTGCCCGCCGTCCTCGGGCCCGGTCTCCTGCGCGTGCCCCTTCGACCAATCGTCGAGTTCGTCGATGTGATAGCGGACATAGCGGCCGTGCTTGCGGAATTGCGGGCCGCCGCCTTTGAGGCGCATCTTCTCCAGCGTGCGCTGGGACAGCCCGATATAGAAGGCCGCCTGCGCGGTATTGAGAAACGGACTGCCCTTCTTGGCGCGGGCTGCGCGTTCGTTTTCGTCGTCCATGATGATCCTCGTTTGCTACGGACAAGCGAAGGCGAGGATCGGCGAGCGAGATCGTTTTGGGGACGGGCGAAGAGTGGGGGGCGAGTTTTCGCCGCCCCCTTCGGCGGCCTCACGGGTCCTGAGAGAGGACCCCGCGCCGGTGGCGGCGCGGGGCTTTCCGGATCGGCCGGTTAGTCGACCGGGTTCCAGATGATGGCGTAAGTGTCGTCGTCATCCTGGCCGGCGGCGCGGCCGAGATTGGCGTAGAGCTTGCGGGGGCCAAACTCGGGGGCGGCAATCGACAGGCTCACATAGTCCTTGCCGGAGGTCTCGCCGGTGCGGATCCAGCCCGCACCCACTTCGACCCCTTGCGTCAGCACCCGGAAGTCGGGATGGGTGTCGGCGCTCTTTGCCTGATTGGGCACGATATCGATGTCGGCTCGGACGCTGAGCGTCTTGAGCTGGCCCTTGTAGCCGCCGTTTTCCTGTTTGGTGACGTATCCGATCGCGGTCATTTCCAGTCTCCTCTTGGTGCTCGCAAGGGACCATTCCCCTGCGATGGCGGACCGTGATGGGCGCGTCCGGACCGCCGGAACCGGGACGGCCGCAGCGATAGCGGAGGACCCGCGCGGGCAGCTTTTTTGAAGCGAAGCGGCGCGAGGAAGCCGCCGCAGGCGGCGGGGAAAAAAGCTGCCGGCGAGGGTTTCGGGCGGGCCCGATCCGCCCATAGGTCGACAAGCCAGCCGCAGGGAATGGTCCCCGAGACACAATGGAGACA
>NZ_JAMYQZ010000018.1:0-83384 GCF_040321145.1 Mesorhizobium sp. M0514 | reverse complement strand
CCCCACAAGGGGGAGGGTGAAGACCCCACCATCTGCCTCGCCTTGTCGATCGCCATGTACTCGAGCTGACCGCCGCCGATCGTGCCAAAAATCGCCGCCTGCGATACGAGCATGAAGGCGCCCTTCTCGCGCGGGGTCGAGCCTTTGGTGCCGGCCACTTCGACCAGAGCAAGCCGGCCGGCGCTGGCGAGAAAAGCTCTGAGCCTTTGCACTTTCGACTTCATATTTCGCATTCCCGTACGGGAAATATAGGGTTTTTCAGTCTGAATTGCACGTTTTGCCAGAATCCAGGTCAGAGTCAGGCGCTATTCTTGGCTTCACCCTTCAGCCGTTCGATCGCCATCAGCACCCGTTCTGGTGTTGCAGGAGCGTCGAGACGCGGACAGACCTTATGATCGGCCACACTTGCCACCGCGTCCGACAGCGCATGCAGCACAGACATGCCGAGCGGGAAGGGCGGTTCGCCGACCGCCTTGGAACGGTGCACCGTCGGCTCGTTGGCCTCCGGCCAGTCGGCCAGCGTGACGTTGAATATCTTCGGCCGGTCGGACGCGAGCGGGATCTTATAGGTCGACGGCGCATGCGTGCGCAGCCGGCCCTTGTCGTCCCACCACAGCTCCTCCGTCGTCAGCCAGCCCATGCCCTGGATGAAGCCGCCCTCGATCTGGCCGAGATCGATGGCGCGGTTCAGCGAGCGGCCGGTTTCATGCAATATGTCGGTGCGCTCGACGACATATTCGCCGGTCAGCGTGTCGACCGAGACTTCCGAGCACGAGGCGCCATAGGCGAAATAATAGAACGGACGGCCCTCGCCCTTGTCACGGTTCCAGTGGATTTTCGGAGTCTTGTAAAAACCCGCCGCCGACAGTTGGATGCGGGCCATATAGGCCTGCTTGACAAGGTCGGTGAAGGCGATCTCCTGGTTGCCGATGCGCACCCGGTTGGGCAGGAAAAGCACCTGCTCGCGCGGCACCTGGTATTTTTCGGCGGCGAAGTCGGTCAGCCGTTCCTTGATCTGGCGGGCGCCGTTCTGCGCCGCCATGCCGTTGAGGTCGGTGCCGGACGACGCCGCGGTGGCCGAAGTGTTGGGCACCTTGCCGGTGGTCGTCGCGGTGATCTTGACCTGGTCGAGGTCGATCTGGAACTCTTCCGCCACCACCTGCGCCACCTTGACGTAGAGGCCTTGCCCCATCTCGGTGCCGCCGTGATTCAGATGCACCGAACCGTCTGTGTAGACATGCACCAGCGCGCCGGCCTGGTTGTAGTGGGTGGCTGTGAAAGAGATGCCGAATTTGACCGGCGTCAGCGCCAGGCCGCGCTTGATGAAGCGGCTGTTGGCGTTGAAGGCCTGGATGATGCGGCGGCGCCCCGCATAGTCGGCGCTCGCCTCCAGCTCGGCGACGATGCGGTGGATGATGTTGTCCTCGACCGTCTGGTGATAAGGGGTGACGTTGCGGCCCCCGTCTTTATCACCACTGGTGCCATAAAAATTCTGCTTGCGGATTTCGAGCGGGTCCTTGCCGACGGCAAAGGCAACCTCGTCGATGACCCGTTCGGCGCCGACCATGCCCTGCGGGCCGCCGAAGCCGCGAAACGCCGTGTTCGACACGGTGTTGGTGTAAAGCGGCGCCGATTGCGCATGCACCGCCGGCCAGAAATAGGTGTTGTCGCAATGGAACAGCGCGCGGTCGGTGACCGGTCCGGACAGGTCCGAGGAAAAGCCGCAACGCGCCGCGAACATGAAATCGACGCCTAAAATGTTGCCGTCGTCGTCGAAGCCAACGTCGTAGTCGACAAGGAAATCATGGCGCTTGCCGGTGGCGATCATGTCGTCGTCGCGGTCGGGCCGGATTTTTACCGCGCGATGGTGTTTCTTGGCGGCGATCGCAGCCAATGCCGCAAACTGGTTGCCTTGCGTCTCCTTCCCGCCGAAGCCGCCACCCATGCGGCGGATTTCCACTGTGATGGCGTTGCTCGGCACGCCCAGCGCATGGCTGACCATATGCTGCACTTCGCTCGGATGCTGGGTCGAGGAATAGATGGTGACGTCCTGGTCCTCGCCGGGAATGGCCACGGCGATATGGCCTTCCAGATAGAAATGCTCCTGGCCGCCAATGCGCATCTTGCCCTTCAGCCGGCGCGGCGCCGCCTTGATCGCGGCGGCGGCATCGCCGCGCTTCAAGGTCAGTGGCGGCGTGACCAGCTTGTCCTTGCGGGGGTCGAGGTCGCCAATGTCGGTGACGAAAGGCAATGGACTGTATTCGACCTTGGCCAGCCGGGTGGCGCGGCGCGCCTGTTCGCGCGTCTTGGCAATAACGCAGAAGATCGGCTGACCATAAAACTGCACCTTGTCGTCGGCCAGCACCGGCTCGTCGTGTCGACCGGTCGGCGAAATGTCATTTTCGCCCGGAACGTCCTTGGCCGTCAGCACATCGACGACGCCCGGCGCCGCGCGCACCGCCGACAGATCCATTTTGCTGATCGTCGCATGCGTCGCCGTGGACAGGCCGAGGCAGCCATGCAGCATGCCCGCCGGTTCCGGCATATCGTCGATATAGACCGCGCTGCCGCTGACATGCTTGTGCGCGGAATCGTGGCGCTGGTCGGCGGCGACGCCACCGGAAATCTTCTGCGCCTTGAGATCTGGAGAGGCGTGCTTGTTCATCAGGCCGCCTCGTTGCGGGACACCTGGAACGGCGCCTTGCTGCCGCTGGTTTCGGCAAAAAAGCGCAGCAGCAGGTTCCTGGCCGCCAGCGCCCGGTATTCGGCCGATGCCCGCATATCGGTCAGCGGGGTGAAATCGCCGGCATATTCAGCCATGGCCGCTTCCACCGTTGTCTCCGTCCACGGCTTGCCGAGCAGCGCTTTTTCGACACCGAAAGCCCGCTTCGGGGTGGCCGCCATGCCGCCATAGGCGATGCATATATCGGCCACGGTTCCGTCCTTGGCCAGGTCGAGGAAAAAGGCGCCAAGGGCTGCGGTGATGTCCTCGTCGCGGCGCTTGGTGATCTTGTAGACGGCAAACTTCGTGCCCTTGGCCGGCACGGGAACGTGCACGGCCTCGACGAATTCGCCTGGCTGCCGGTCCTGCTTGCCATAGGCGATGAAGAAATCCTCGAGCGCGATGGTGCGCCGCTTCTTGCCGCGGCGCAGCGTCAGTTGCGCACCAAGCGCGATCAGGGGCGGCGGCGTGTCGCCGATCGGCGAGCCATTGGCGATGTTGCCGCCGATGGTGCCCATGTTTCGTACCTGTTCGCCGCCGATGCGGTCGAACAATGGCCCGAGCGCGGGGATGCGCTTGGCCAGTGTCGCGAAGGCGTCGGTGTAGGTGACGCCGGCGCCGATGGTGATGACGTCATTGTCTTCGGAGATCGCGCACAGCCCCTCGAGATTGCCGATGAAGACTACCGGTGAGATGTCGCGCATGTGCTTGGTGACCCATAGGCCGACGTCGGTCGAGCCGGCGACAACAGTGGCGCCGGGCTCCTTGTCCAGTACAGCGGCGAAATCGTCGACGTCAGCCGGCACAACCAGCCGCTGCTTGCCGGCGCCGATTTCGACGCGGGCACCGTCATGCATAGCCTCGAGCTTGGCGGTGATCGCCTTGCGCTCGGCCGCCAGCGGATCCTTCGCCGCCTTGCCGTAGCTGGAGATGGCACGCGCGGCGCGCATGATTGCCTCATAGCCGGTGCAGCGGCAAAGATTGCCTTGCAAGGCCTTCTCGATCGCCGCATTCGACGGGTCCGGCGACTTCATCCACAGGCCGTAGAGCGACATGACGAAGCCCGGCGTGCAGAAGCCGCATTGCGAAGCGTGGAAATCGACCATCGCCTGCTGCACCGGATGCAATTGGCCAGGCGCGCCGCGCAGATGCTCGACGGTGACGACATGGGTGCCGTCGAGCGAACCGAGGAAACGGATGCAGGCGTTGACGCTTTCATAAACCAGCTTGCCGGCGGACAATTTTCCGACCAGGACCGTGCAGGCGCCGCAATCGCCCTCGGCGCAGCCTTCCTTGGTGCCGCGCAGCGAGCGGTCGAGCCGCAGCCAGTCGAGCAAGGTCGCGTCGGGCGCCACCGACGACAGCGCGACATCCCTGCCATTGAGGATGAAGCGGATCTCGTTGCGTAGTGTGATCTTGGCCATGCGTCAGCTCCCCCTGTAGGTCGAGTAGCCGTAAGGAGAGATAAGCAACGGCACGTGATAATGCACGGATTCCGCCATGCCGAAGCGGATCGGCACACTGTCGAGGAAGGCCGGTTCCGGCAGTTTGGTGCCCTGGCCGCGTAGATAGTCACCGGCGGCGAACACCAGTTCGTATTCGCCGAGGCGAAATTCCGCTCCTGCCAGCAGCGGCGCATCGCAGCGGCCGTCGGCATTTGTGACGATGGTCTTCAAATGTATCCGCGCGTCGCTCTCAAGATGATAAAGCGCGATCGACAGGCCCGCCGCCGGCTTGCCGGTCGCGGTGTCGAGCACATGCGTCGTCAGACGTCCGCCATCGGCTCTCGACGTTTCTGCCACTGGCGCCTCCCATTTCCGATACAGCCGAACAAAGCAGTGAATTGTGCGCCAATTAAAGGCGATGCATAAGTCCCGGTCGAGCGGAGTGGCACAAAAACACTTTCAAAAATTTCGGGGGAATGCGCGAGCAACCCTTTCGACTATCCTGATCACAACTTCCGGCAGCGTCCGGCGGGGAGGGGCAATGCGTTACTCTAGAGACATGCGCGGCTACGGAGCCAATCCGCCGGATCCGAAATGGCCGGGCGGTGCGCATGTGGCCGTCCAATTCGTCGTCAACTACGAGGAAGGCGGCGAGAACTGCGTGCTGCACGGCGACAAGGCCTCGGAAGCCTTTCTGTCGGAAATCGTCGGCGCCGCGCCCTGGGTCGGCCAGCGCCACTGGAACATGGAATCGATCTACGAATATGGCGCGCGGGCAGGCTTCTGGCGGCTGCTGCGCCTGTTCAGCGAGGCGCAAGTGCCGGTGACCTGCTACGGGGTCGCCACAGCACTGGCCCGGTCGCCCGACCAGGTGGCGGCGATGCAGGAGGCCGGCTGGGAAATGGCCTCGCACGGGCTGAAATGGATCGACTACCGCGACCACAGCGCCGAGGACGAGCGCCGCGACCTCGAAGCGGCGATCAAGCTGCACTACGAGGTGACAGGCCAACGGCCGACCGGCTGGTACACCGGCCGCACCTCGGTCAATACGGTGCGGTTGGTGGCCGAAGAGGGCGGCTTCGACTATGTGTCGGACACTTATGACGACGAACTGCCCTACTGGTTCGAGCACAGCGGCGGCGCGCAACTCGTCATCCCCTACACGCTCGATGCCAACGACATGCGTTTCGCCACGCCGCAGGGATTCAATTCCGGCGACCAGTTCTTCTCCTATTTGAAGGACAGTTTCGACACGCTCTATGCCGAGGGCAAAGCGGGCCGGCCGCGGATGATGAATATCGGCCTGCATTGCCGCCTCGTCGGACGTCCCGGGCGGGTGGCGGCGCTGAAGCGCTTCGTCGACTATGTCAGATCGCACGACAAGGTCTGGCTGGCACGGCGCGTCGATATCGCCAGGCACTGGCAGGAGAACCACCCCTACCAGCCGGCGGCGCTCAAGCCGTCGAAGATGGCGTTCGAGACCTTCGTCGACACTTTCGGCGGCGTGTTCGAACATTCGCCCTGGGTCGCCGAACGTGCCTATGAGCTGGAGCTTGGGCCGGCGCATGACAGCGCCGGCGGCCTGCACAATGCGCTCTGCCGCGTCTTCCGCGCCGCCAGCGAAACCGAGCGGATCGGCGTCCTCAACGCCCATCCCGATCTCGCTGGCAAACTGGCCGAAGCGAGACGCCTCACTGCGGAATCCACACGCGAGCAGGCCTCCGCCGGCCTCGACGCGCTGACCGACAAGGAGCGCGAGCTGTTTTCCAAGCTCAACGCCGCTTACGTCACCACCTTCGGCTTTCCCTTCATCATCGCGGTGCGGGGCAAGACCAAGGAGGAGATCCTCGCCGAGTTCGAGGCGCGCATCGGCAACAGCCGTGGCGTAGAACTCGATACCGCCTGCAAACAGGTTGAGCGCATCGCGCTGCTCCGCCTGAAAGACATGCTCCCGCTCTAATGAAATGACTGAGGGGTCAGGACCCAATGGATATGATCAAGACTGACCAGAAAACCTATTATGCACCGCATGGCGGCCATCCCGGCCAAAATGAGCTTTTGACCGGCCGCGCCGTCTTCACCGAAGCCTATGCCGTCATACCGAAGGGAGTGATGCAGGACATCGTCACCAGCCCACTGCCGTTCTGGGACGAGACCAGGGCCTGGATCATCGCCAGGCCGCTTTCGGGTTTCGCCGAGACATTTTCGCAGTACATCGTCGAGGTTTTGCCTGGCGGCGGCAGCGACCGGCCCGAGCCGGACGCCGGCGCCGAGGGCGTGCTGTTCGTGGTTGAGGGCGAGTTGACCGTTTCGCTGGCCGGCAAGAAACATGTGCTGCAAGCCGGCGGTTTTGCCTTCCTGCCGCCGGACAGCGGCTGGACGGTGCGCAACGAAGGTCGCGACGCCGTACGCTTCCACTGGATCAGGAAGGCCTATGAGGCCGTCGACGGCATCGACGCGCCGGAAGTCCTGTTCAGCAGTGACCAGCAAATGGCGCCGACGCCGATGCCCGGCACCGAGGGTCGCTGGGCGACGACCCGTTTCGTCGATCCAGCCGACATGCGCCACGACATGCATGTCACCATCGTTACGCTCGAGCCTGGCGCCGTCATCCCGTTTGCCGAGACGCATGTCATGGAGCACGGGCTCTATGTCTTGGAAGGCAAGGCGGTCTACCGCCTCAACCAGGACTGGGTCGAGGTCGAGGCCGGCGACTTCATGTGGCTGCGCGCCTTCTGCCCGCAGGCCTGCTACGCGGGCGGCCCAGGCAAATTCCGCTATCTCCTTTACAAGGACGTCAACCGGCACGCCAAGCTCGGCGGGGCGGGCTTTGGCGGTCGCGCGCGGTGACCCGCATCACAGCGCGGCCGCTGACCCGCGAAAGCTTTGCCGGCTTCGGCGATGTCATCGACATGGGCGGCGGCAATCACTACCCGATCAATGGCGGCAAGACCGAGCGCTACCACGATCTCGCCACCGCTGAAGCCGCGGGACCGAATGCCCGCGTGCTGATCTCGATGGCGCGCGGCACGCCTTACGACCTGCCGCTGAAGCTGACCATGGTCGAGCGCCATCCCTTAGGCAGCCAGGCGTTCATCCCGCTGTCACCGCGGCCTTTCCTGGTCGTCGTCTGCCATGACGGCAAGGACGGTCCGGGCGAGCCGCACGCCTTCATCACCGCACCCGGGCAAGGCGTCAACTATCCGCGCAATCTCTGGCACGGCGTGCTGACGCCGCTCGGCGAAGCGCAGGATTTCGTCATCGTCGACCGCGGCGGTGACGGCTCCAACCTCGAAGAGTTCCATTTCTCGCACCCCTACGAAGTCCATCTCCCCAACGAGACCTGAGAAATGACCGACATATCGCTGATCGACCGCCTGCTCGATGTCATCGAGCACGACATCGTGCCGAAAACGGCAGAGGGCGTGGCCCATGGGAACAAGCTGTTCGGCGCCGCCATCCTGCGGAAGGGCGACCGCTCGCTGGTGCTGGCCGAAACCAACAACGAGATGGAAAATCCGCTCTGGCATGGCGAGGTGCACTGCCTGAAGCGTTTCTATGAAATGCCGAAAGCCGAGCGCGTCGACACCAAGGACGCCATCTTCATCGCCACGCATGAGCCCTGCTCGCTCTGCCTGTCGGCGATCACCTGGACCGGCTTCGACAATTTCTACTACCTCTTCAGCCACGAGGATTCACGCGACAGCTTTGCGATCCCGCACGATCTGAAAATCCTGAAAGAGGTCTTCACTCTTGATCCCGGCGGCTACAATGCCGAGAACGCTTATTGGAAGAGTTTTTCCATTCGCAGGCTGGTGCGGACGCTGCCCGAGGCCGAGCGCGGCCGGCTTGAGGCAAGGATCGGCAATATTTCCGCCCGCTACGACGAACTGTCCGGCGCTTATCAGGCGCGCAAGGCCGAAAACGACATTCCGCTGAACTGACGCGGATTGCCTAGCCTACCTTCGCGTTTTTCAGCACCTCGTTGATCCTGGCTTGCCAGCCCTTGCCGGTCGCCTTGAATTTACTGATGACATCCTGATCCAGACGGATGGACACGACTTGCTTAGGCTTCTCCACGGCTGGCCGGCCACGAGCACGCCTTATGCTCTCGAAAAGTTCTGGAAACACTTCCGCGAAAGGCCTGGCTTGCGCCAACTGTTCGTCTGTCGTCTCCGCATCGTCGGGATCATCAACAATTTGTCTTTGAATTTCCACTTCCTCCGCATCGGTAAGCGGTCGAACACGCGATTTAGGATTGTTCATATACTGACCTTTCCTTTCGGCTGGCACGGCGCATCGAGATCACCTCCGAACCAAGCGGCTTCAAAATCACGGCCAGGATGATCTCTCCGAATTCGCCAATCGCCTTGAACCGGTCGGCCTTGGCTGGAAGGACGGTTGAAGTCGCAAAAAAACTCAATCGAGTTCGGCAAAATCGAGACCCCGGCTGTCCAGGTTCGTCACGCGCTTTGGCTCATCCCAAACGATTTTCAGGCGAAACCATCCTCATTACGTTGGGTTCAGTTAATAAATGTAATACATTAATTATAATCCTGCAACATCAGGGCAAAACAATCGGGCTACATATCGTGGCGTCGTCGCGGCGACACCGGCCGTCGCCCGTTTGACTTCATGACATGCCCGCTTCATGCGTCACTGACATCCTGGAGCATCGCATGAAAACCATCACCGAATTTCCCCGCAAGGTCGTCGAATTCCCCGATATGGGCATCGTCATGCCGGATGGTTGCCGGCTGTCGGCGCGGGTGTGGATGCCGGACGATGCGAGCGAGGATCCGGTACCGGCAATCCTTGAGCACCTGCCCTATCGAAAGCGCGACGGCACCATCTTTCGCGATCAACTGACGCATCCCTATTTTGCCGGCCACGGCTACGCCTCGATCCGCGTCGACATGCGCGGCAATGGCGATTCCGAAGGTCTGATGGACGACGAATATTCCGAGCAGGAATTGCAGGACGCCTGCGATGTGATTGCCTGGGCGGCAGCACAGCCCTGGTGCAACGGCAGTGTCGGCATGATGGGCATTTCCTGGGGTGGCTTCAACTGCCTGCAGGTGGCGGCCAAGCAGCCGCCGGCGCTGAAGGCGGTGATCAGCCTGTGCTCGACCGTCGACCGCTACGCCGATGACATCCACTACAAGGGCGGCTGCCTTTTGACGGAAAATTTCGGCTGGGCCTCGACCATGTTGTCCTATTCGTCGCGACCGCCGGATCCGCTGATTGCGGGCAACCGCTGGCGCGACCTCTGGCTGACGCGGCTGGAGAACCAGTCTTTCCTTCTGCCGCTCTGGCTCAGCCATCAGCATCGCGACGCCTATTGGAAACGCGGTTCGATCTGCGAGGATTTCTCCGCGGTCAAAGCCGCCGTGCTGTCGATCGGCGGCTGGCATGACGGCTACCGCAACACGATTTCGCATCTGGTCACCAACATCCAGGCGCCGGTGAAGGGCATTGTCGGGCCATGGATCCACAAATACCCGCATTATGCCGAACCCAAACCCGCCATCGGCTTCCTGCAGGAGGCGTTGCGCTGGTGGGATAGCTGGTTGAAGGGCGTCGACACCGGCGTCGAGGCCGACCCGGACTACCGCGCCTATGTCATGGACAGTGTGCGGCCGGCGCGCTGGCACCCGGAGCGGCCGGGCCGTTGGGTGGCCGAACAGGAATGGCCGTCTCCCAACATCAAGGTCGGGGCGATCGAACTCATTGCTGACGGCGTCAGGCCGGCGATCGTGGCGACCCCGCAAAGCTGCGGGCTCGCCGGCGGCGAATATTTTCCCTTCACCTTTGGCCCGGAACTGCCGGGCGACCAGCGCCCGGACGATGCGCTGTCCGTCTGCTTCGATCAGCCTGTGCTTGCCGAGGCACTCGACATCGTCGGCGCGCCGGAGCTTCTGGTCCGGATATCGTCCGATCGCCCGCAGGCGAACATCGCGGTTCGACTGTGCGACGTGCACCCCGACGGCGCCTCGGAACTGATCTCCTACGGCGTGCTCAACCTGACGCATCGTGCTTCGCACGAACAGCCGCAAGCGCTGGTGCCGGGCGAAACGGTTTCGGCGCGCGTTATTCTCGACCAGTGCGCCTACCGCGTGCCGGCCGGACACCGCCTGCGCATCGCTGTTTCCAACGCTTACTGGCCGATGATCTGGCCGTCGCCGGAGCCGGTGCGGCTCGACCTTTCAGCGGCGACGCTGAGGCTGCCGCTGCGCCCGCTCGCAAAAAGCGACGAGACCTCATTCCAGTCTCCCGAAGGCGCAACACCCTGGGCAACCGCGACAGTCCGTGCAGCGAATTCCGAGCGTCACGTCGATCGCGATGAGAAGACCGGCATCGTCACGCTGTCGATCACGGATGATTTCGGAGAAGTGCGCGATCTCGCGCATGGACTGGCCAATGGCAGCATTGCCCGCGAGAGCTGGACGATCCACCCCGACGACCCGCTGTCTGCCTCGGGCCGCACGCACTGGACGCAGACCTTGTCGCGAAACGGATGGTCGGTGCGCACCGAGACGTCGGCTGAAATGCGCTGCGATGCGCAAAACTTCATCGTCAGCGCCAGAATCGAAGCCTATGAGGGCGAAACGCTGGTTTTCGAACGCGATTTCGAAGAGACGATCCCGCGCGACCTGCTCTGAGCGTCCACCCGACTGGTCCAGTTGCGACGCACGATTTACGCCACGGCATGTCGCATTCCGTCTTGCTTACGGCTTTGCCTTCCGGTCAATATCCCTTTGGTAACAACAAGCAAAAAACGACCATAAGGTCGAACCAACAGAGTGAGGAACTCAAATGTCCAACGAACTCGAATATCTGAGCCGGCGCGTTGCGTCCGGCAAGCTGAGCCGTCGTGATTTCCTCGGCCGCGCCGCAGCACTCGGTGTCACAGCGCCCTTCGCCAATATGCTGCTTTCCAGTGCGGCTCGCGCGGAAGGCCCGGTCAAGGGCGGCACGCTGAAGGCCGGCCTCGTAGGCGGCGAATCCACGAACAGCCTGGACCCGGCTTTGTTCATGACGCAAGTGCCGTTCGCCTTTGGCAAGATGTGGGGCGAGCTGATCGTCGAGCTGTCCCCGGAAGGCAAACTCGAGAACCGCATCGCCGAAGAGATCGGCTCGTCGGACGACGCCAAGGTGTGGACGCTGAAAATCCGCGACGGCGTCGAATTCCACAACGGCAAGACGGTGACCGCTGAGGATGTGGCGGCAACCCTCGAGCGCCATTCCGATGAAAAATCGAAGTCCGGCGCGCTGGGCTACATGAAAGGCATCGACAGCATCAAAGCCAGTGGCAAGGAAGTCGTCCTGACGCTGAAGGAGGCCAACGCCGACCTTCCCTATCTCCTCAGCGACTACCACCTCATCGTCCAGCCCAACGGCGGCAAGGACAAGGCGGATGCCGGCATCTCGGCAGGACCCTACAAGGTCACCACCAACGAGCCCGGCGTGCGCCATGGCGGCGAGCGCTTCGCCAATTACTGGCAGGCCGACAAGATGGGCCATGCCGACCAGATCGAGATCATCGTTATCAACGACGCGACCGCGCGCACGGCGGCCCTGCAGGGCGGCCAGGTCAACATGATCAACCGCGTCGAGCCGAAGATCGTCGACCTGATCAAGCGTGTACCGGGCGTCACCATCCGCAACCATGCCGGCCCCGGCCACTATGTCTTCATCATGCATTGCAACACCGCGCCCTTCGACAACAGCGACCTGCGCATGGCGCTGAAGCTCGCGATCGACCGCGAAGAGATGCTGAACAAGGTGCTGCGCGGCTACGGCTCGCTCGGCAACGACTTCCCGATCAATTCGTCCTATCCGCTGTTTTCCGAGATCGAGCAGCGCAAATATGATCCCGACAAGGCCAAGTTCCACTACAAGAAGTCGGGCCATGACGGCACCGTGCTGCTGCGCACCTCCGACGTTGCCTTCCCGGGCGCGGTCGACGCCTCGCAGCTCTTCCAGCAGAGCGCGGCCAAGGCCGGCATCAAGATCGAGCTCAAGCGCGAGCCCGGCGACGGCTACTGGAACGAGGTCTGGAACAAGCAGCCCTTCTGCGCCTCCTATTGGGGCGGCCGCTCGACCCAGGACCAGATGTACTCGACCGCCTATCTGTCGACCGCCGACTGGAACGACACCCGTTTCAAGCGTCCGGACTTCGACAAGCTGGTGCTGGCCGCACGCGCCGAACTCGACGAGACCAAGCGCAAGCAGATGTACCACGACATGGCCGTGCTGGTGCGCGACGAGGGCGGCCTGATCCTGCCGATGTTCAATCAGTTCATCGATGCGACAGGCGCCAAGGTCGGCGGCTGGGTAGACGATCCGCATCAGGAGCTGATGAACGGCTACGCGCTGGCGAAGTGCTGGCTCGAAGCCTGAGCCCGGCTTTGCGGATATGTCCTCACCCGTCGTGAAACTTGTGGCCCAGCGCGTTGCGCTGGGCATCGTCCTCTTGCTGGCCGTTTCGGTCCTGATCTTCGCCGGCACCCAGATCCTGCCCGGCGACGTCGCGCAAGCCATTCTCGGACAGTCGGCGACGCCGGAATCGCTCGCCAATCTGCGCGAGCAGCTCGGCCTGAATCAGCCGGCTTACATCAGGTATTTCCATTGGCTAGGCGGTGTGCTCACCGGCGATCTTGGCACGGCGATGTCGAGCGGCCAGGATATTGCCACGTCGATCAAGGGGCGGCTGTGGAACACGCTGTTCCTCGCCTTCTGGGCTGCGATCGTGGCCGTGCCGCTGGCCATCATCCTCGGCCTGATCGCCGTGCGCTACCGCAATGGTTGGGTCGACAAGCTGATCTCCGGCCTGGCGCTCGCCTCGACATCTTTCCCGGAATTCTTCATCGGCTATGTGCTCGTCTATTTCTTTGCCGTGAAGTATCAATGGTTCCCGGCCATTTCCACGGTCTATGACGGCATGCCGTTCGGCGAGCGCATGCAGGCGATCGCGTTGCCAGCCACCGCGCTGACGCTGGTTGTGCTGGCGCATATGATGCGCATGACCCGCGCGGCCATCCTCAACGTCATGCAGTCGGCCTATGTCGAGACGGCGGAACTGAAAGGCCTGTCGGCCTTCAACGTCATCCGCAAGCATGCTTTCCCCAATGCCATCGCGCCGATCATTAACGTCGTCATGCTCAACCTCGCCTACCTCATCGTCGGCGTCGTCGTGGTCGAGGTGATCTTCGTCTATCCCGGCATGGGACAATATCTGGTCGACCACGTCACCAAGCGCGACGTGCCGGTGGTGCAGGCGGTCGGCCTGGTCTTCGCCGCCGTCTATATCAGCCTCAACATCATTGCGGACATCGGGGCGATTGTCGCCAATCCGCGCCTCAGACATCCGAAATAGGCGGCGGGCATGCTCGACATCAAACGCATCCCCATCCCCGCACTGATCGGCATCGTGCTGACAGCTATGTTCGTGCTGGCGGCAGTTTTCGCACCGTTGATCGCACCGTACGGCAATGCCGAAATCGTCGGCGATGTCTGGGAACCGATGACGGCGGCACATTTGCTGGGCACCGACAATCTCGGTCGCGATCTTCTGTCGCGCATGATCTACGGCGCCCGCATCACGCTGTTCATTGCGGTGCTGGCCACCGCGCTGTCATTCTCGCTCGGCGCCATCCTCGGCTTTTCGGCGGCGGTGTTCGGCGGCTGGTTCGACACGCTGCTGTCGCGCCTTGTCGATCTGCTGATGTCGATCCCGACCTTGATCATGGCGCTCGTCGTGCTTTCGGTGCTGCCGACCAACCTGGTGACGCTGATCCTGGTGATGGGCGTCCTCGACTCGACCCGCGTCTACCGGCTGTCGCGCGCGGTGGCCGTCGACATCAACGTCATGGATTATGTCGAGGCCGCCAAGCTGCGGGGCGAAGGCAGCGGCTGGATCATCTTCCGCGAGATCCTGCCCAACGCGCTGTCGCCGCTGGTCTCGGAACTTGGTCTGCGCTTCATCTACGCGGTGCTGTTCTTGTCGACGCTGTCCTTTCTCGGCCTCGGCGTGCAACCGCCGGATGCCGACTGGGGTGGCATGGTCAAGGAAAACAAGGACGGCATCGTCTTCGGTATCGGGGCGGCACTCATCCCCGCCGCGGCGATCGCAGCACTGGCGATTTCGGTCAATCTGGTCGCCGATTGGGTGCTCAACCGCACGACAAGCCTGAAGGGAGGACGCGGGTGATGGCTGACACCAAAGCAAAGCCCGGCCTGCTGCTCGATATCCGCAATCTGCGCATCGAAGCGACAGTGTTTCCGCCCGGCGAGGCGCCGAAGAACATCGTTTTGGTCCACGATGTCTCGCTGACGCTGGAAAAGGGCAAGGTGCTCGGCCTGATCGGCGAGTCCGGCGCCGGCAAGTCGACCATCGGCCTGTCGTCGATGGGCTATGGCCGTGGCGGCGTGCGCATCACCGGCGGAGAGGTGCTGCTCAACGGCCGCGATATTCTCAAGGGCGGCAAGGAAGGTTTCCGCAAATTGCGCGGCCGCGAGGTCTGCTATGTCGCGCAGTCGGCGGCCGCCGCCTTCAACCCGGCGCACAAGCTGATGGACCAGGTGGTGGAAGCAACGCTGCTGCACGGCACGGCGACACGCGCCGAGGCCGAGAAACGTGCCGTGGCGTTGTTCAAGAAGCTCAGCCTGCCAAACCCCGAAATCATCGGCGAACGCTTCCCGCACCAGGTCTCAGGCGGCCAGTTGCAGCGCGTGATGACGGCTATGGCGCTGTGTTCGGAACCTGACCTGATCGTCTTCGACGAGCCGACCACGGCACTCGACGTTACGACGCAGATCGACGTGCTGGCGGCGATCAAGGACGCCATCCGCGACACCCATGTCGCGGCGCTCTACATTACCCACGATCTTGCCGTCGTCGCCCAGGTCTCGGACGAGATCATGGTGCTGCGCCATGGCAGGCTGGTCGAATGGGGCGGCACTCGCCAGATCATCAAGGAGCCGCGCCAGGAATACACCAATGCGCTGGTCTCGGTGCATGAGATCGAGCATGCCGAGCAGAAGCCCGGCGCCGCGCCGTTCCTGTCGGTCAAGAACGTCACCGCCGCTTACGGCGGCAGCCACGTCAAGGTGCTGAAGAACGTCTCGGTCGACATCTATCCGGGACAGACGCTGGCGGTCGTCGGTGAATCCGGCTCTGGCAAGTCGACGCTGGCGCGCGCTATCACCGGGCTGTTGCCGCCCGAGGAAGGCACCGTCACCTTCGATGGCAGGCCGCTCGCCAACCGGCTTGCCGACCGGCCGAAGGAGGATCTGCGCCAGTTGCAGATGATCTATCAGATGGCCGACGTGGCGATGAACCCGCGCCAGACCGTCGGCACCATCATCGGCCGGCCGCTGGAATTCTACTTCGGCATACGCGGCCGCGAGCGCGACAAGCGCGTCGCCGAACTGCTCGACGAGATCGAGATGGGCAAGGGCTTTCTCGATCGTTATCCGGCCGAACTCTCCGGAGGCCAGAAACAGCGCGTCTGTATCGCCCGCTCGCTCGCCGCCAAGCCCAAGCTGATCATCTGCGACGAGGTGACATCGGCGCTCGACCCGCTGGTGGCCAACGGCATTCTCAAGCTGCTGCTCAACCTGCAGCAGCACGAGAAGGTCGCCTACCTCTTTATCACTCACGATCTGGCGACGGTGAAGTCGATCGCCGATTCGATCGCGGTGATGTACCGCGGCGAGGTGGTGCGCTACGGCGCCAAGAGCAAGGTGCTGACGCCGCCCTTCGACGCCTATACCGACCTGCTGCTGTCGTCCGTTCCCGAGATGGAGATCGGCTGGCTGGAAAAGGCGATCAAGGGACGGCGCATGGCGAGCGCGGGGAATTAGTAGGGAATTCGCGGCCTTTGTCGCGAAAACTTCCTTCAACGGCAAAAGCTTTCCGGAGCCGCCCATGGCGCTCAAGACCAAACTGCTGCTCATCATTCTCGATGGCGTGCCCTACCGGAACTGGCGCCGGCTGATGGGCAATCTCGAGGGCTGGGTGCAGTCGGGCGAGGCGCAGGTGTGGAAGATGCGCTCGGTGCTGCCGTCGACCTCGGCCTGCTGCTATGCCTCGATCCACACCGGGGTTTCGCCGCAGGAGCACGGCATCCTATCCAACGAGAACCGTTTTCTCGTCAACAAGCCGGATATTTTCTCCGAGGTCAGCAAGGCCGGCGGCAAGACCGGCGCAGTGACGCATTCCTACTGGTCCGAATTCTTCCGTTCCTATCCGTTCGATCTGGTCGAGGACATGGAGTATGACGAGCCCAACGGACCGATCGCGCATGGCCGCTTCCACACCATGACCGGCTATAATGCCCGCAACCAGATGACGCCGAGCGATGTCGACCTGTTTGCGACGCTGACCATGCTGACCCGGCGCCATGATATCGACTACGGGATCCTGCACACCTGCACGCTCGATTCGATGGGCCATCGCTTCGGCCATGACTGCCACGAAATGGACCATGCCTGCTATGCGATGGACGGCATGCTGGCAGCCTTCCTGCCGGGCTGGCGGCAAGCCGGTTACGAGGTGATCGTAACCGCCGACCACGGCCAGACAGACCGCGGCCATCATGGCGGCCGCGACGATGAAATGCAGGATTTCGCGCTGTATTATTTCGGAGCCGGCAAAGGGCCGGATCCGGACACGCTGCTTGATCAGCTGCAACTGGCGCCGACGGTGCTGAAGCGGCTGGGTGTGCCGGTGCCGGAGACCATGAAGGCTAAGCCGTTTTTGGGGTGACGGAGGTCGTCGCTGAGCAGTCGTTCGCTACCCCCTCTCCCCGTCACTATACGGGGAGAGGGTAAGGGTGAGGGGCAGCGCTAACATCAAAATAAATACCCCAACGCCGGCGCCGCCCCTCATCCGCCTGCCGGCACCTTCTCCCCGTATGTGACGGGGAGAAGGGAGACGCTCTGGCAACACTCCCTCTCTTCGGTTAGCTTCGCCAAAATTCCTTGGCGGAAGGATGAACCTTTTTGAACCTATCGGCGACAGAGCAGACAGGAGCCAGGCGGCTCGACCGGCCATGACGGCAGCGACCGAGACTGATCGCGCGCTTGTCGACCGGGTCGCGAAGGGCGACCGTGCCGCTGTTCGGCTGCTGTTCATGCGTCACCACGCGCGGGTCTACCGCTTCGTGGTGCGCCAGACGGGATCGGAAATGATGGCCGACGATATCGCAAACGAGGTCTTTCTCGAGCTGTGGCGCCAGGCGCCCGGTTTCGAAGGGCGCTCGGAAGTCTCGACATGGCTGCTCGGCATCGCCCGGTTCAAGGCGCTGTCGATGCTGCGCAAGAAAAAAGAAGACTGGATCGATGACGATGATGCGGCGCAGGTTCCCGATGGCGCCGACACGCCGGAAGTCGCCACCATGAAGGAAGACAAGGGCGCCGCCTTGCGGCGCTTCGTCGATGCTTTGCCGGAGGAACACCGCTCGGTGATCGACCTTGCCTATTACCATGGACAGTCGGTGACGGAGATCGGCGAGGTGCTCGGCATCCCGGTCGCCACTGTCAAGACCCGAATGTTCTACGCCCGCAAGAAACTCGGCGAAGCCCTCAAGGCCGCCGGTTACGACAGGGGGTGGCCATGAGTAATCCTGAAGATATGAGCGCCGCTGGAAAAATGTCACGCCGTGACGAAATGGAAACGCTGCTGCCGTTCTACCTGAACGGCTCGCTGGAAGGCTCGGACCTCGAAGCCGTCGAGGAATGGCTGGCGTCCGATCCGGCGGCGACGGCGGCGCTTGGCGAGGCTGAGGCGGAATTCTCCGGCGCCGCCGCCGCCAACGAGGCGATCCGGCCACCGGCCGATGCGCTCAGCCGCTTTGCCAGGGCGCTCGACGCCGAAGCCGGACCGGTCCGCGCTCCCGCGGGCGGTTCCTGGCTGGCGCAGGCACTCGGCCGTTTCATGGCGGTGCCGGTCGGCGTCGCCTGGGCGGCAGCGGCGGTGCTGCTGGCGTTGGTCGTGGTGCAGTCCTACGTGCAGACCGGCGGCAAGAGCCATGATTTCGAGATTGCCGGCGCCGAGGATGATCTGGCGAAACTGCCGTTCGCGCTGGTCAAGTTCAAGCCGGATGCGAAGATGTCCGACATCGCTGTCTTCCTCGACCAGAACGCGCTGAAGATCGCCGGCGGGCCGGCCGCCTCGGGCGTCTTCCGCATTGCCATCCCGGTCAAGACCGGAGCAGACTACACCAGGCTCGTCGGCCTTATTGCCGCCCAGCCTTTCACGGAGACCGTGATCGAGGGAAGGAAACCCGTTGATGGCAGCTAGGGCGGTCATTCGATTTGCGGCGATCCTGGTGGCGGCGACGACAATCGTCGCCGTGCCGGCGTCGGCGCAGACCAATGATCCCAATGCCGGCCGGGCCGACTGCACCGACGCGGCCGGAGCGGCGGCTGCCGACTGCCCGAAAGACGGCAATAAGGCCAAGGGCGGCGCAGGCGAATCAGGCGCAGTTACCCTTCCGGCCCTGATCGTCGACCTGTTTCCCAACCCACCGGCTCCCGAAGCGCCCGTGCCGACGCCACGACCGTCAACGCCGCCTGCCGACACGCAGGCCGGGCCACCCGCCGGCGGGGCGATCGTTTCGCCGACCGATCTTGTCGCGACCGCGCCGCGGCGTGCCATCGCCGGCGAGTTCGTGCCCGACGAGGTGCTGGTGACCGTCGACGGCGATGCCGGCGCCGTCCAGCAGATCGCCGCCTCCTTCGGCCTTGAAGTGCGCTCGCAGCGCCAGTCGCGGCTGCTCGGCACCACACTGGTGCGCTTCGGCATTCCCGACGGCCGCCCGGTCGGCGCCGTGCTGGCGCAGCTGGCCGCCGATGGCCGCACCCTGCGGCGCGAGCCAAACCATATCTATTCGCTGCAGCAGGCGGCCGGCATCGTCAACTATGCCTTCGAGCGCATTCAGCTCGACAACAAGCAAGCCAGTGGCGAAAACGTGCGCATTGCCGTCATCGACACCGGCATAGACGACACCAATCCGGCGCTTTCCGGCGTCATTGCCGATCAGTTCGACGCCATGCCCAACGTGCCGGTCGAAAAGCGTGACCACGGTACCTCGGTCGACGGGCTGATCGCCGGCGTCGGCGCCCTCGAAGGCATGGCGCCCGGCGCCAGGATCTATCACGCCCGCGCCTTCGAGGACGGCAGGTCGACCATGGATGTCATCCTGTCGGCGCTCGACTGGGCGGCGGACCAGAATGTCAGCATCATCAATATGAGTTTCGTCGGCCCCAAGAACGATCTGCTCGCCACCGCCTGCCGCAATGCGCGCGGGCTCGGCATCATCCTGGTCGCTGCTGCCGGCAACAACGGGCCGAAGGCGCCCTATGGCTACCCCGCCGCCTATGACGGCGTGATCGCGGTCACCGCCACCGACGCCAAGGACGGGCTGATGCAGCAGGCCAATCGCGGCGCTTATGTCTTCATCTCGGCGCCCGGCGTCGAGATGGTGGCGCCGAGCGGCGCCGGCTCTGACGTCGTCACCGGCACCTCATTTGCCGCCGCGATCGTGTCCGGCGCAATCGCCAACCTGATCCACGCCTCACCCGAGCGCTCGGCCGACGATATCGAAAAGGCGCTGGCCGCCACCGCCAGGGATCTCGGTCCGAAGGGACGGGACAATGATTTCGGTTATGGGCTGCTGGATACGAAGGCGGCGGCGAACAAGTAAACGGGCGAATTTCGCGCCACCCAATTCAGAGCGCCGGACCCAGCCGGACAGGGCTGCCATCATGGAAGCGAGACAGCCGGAAGCGGCTGAGGTCGTGCCCGGTCTGGTTTCCCTGGATCATGTCGGCAACGACCCGGCCTATGCCAGGCCCGATGCCGAAGCCGTGACCGCTCATTCCCGTCGCGACGAAAAGACGGCCGACGGCCTGCACATGATCCACGATGGGGACGACGTCCGGCATGGCGTCGATCATGCCGCCCCAGCCTGCCTTCAGGCGAACTGCTTCGAACTGTGGAAAAAGACACCCGAAGTTACGTTCTATCGAACGCAGACCGGCTCGTTCAGGGGGCGGGTTCAGCACTCGCATTTTTTCGAAAGGACTGACGGAATCCGGCACCCAATCGCGCGGCGTCGACCAGGCATCAGGGTAGCCTGACGGGGCGAACGGAAAGTAGCGCGTCCCGAACGGATTGTCCCTGAGGGCGGGAAGGTATTTGGTGGCGTGCCGGAATGCGTCAGGCCCCAGGTAAAGCAAATGGCTGCCGCCCGCGGCGAGCGTATATCCGCCATCCTGCCTGCGCCGGAACGCGATGTGTTCGTCGGCGGCCGCACCTGCATTGACCTCAGGCATGGGCTCCGTTGCGGCTGCGGTTACTCTGACGCTGAGCTGGGGGATGGAGATGCCGTGTCTGCGCAAGAACAGAGATGACCAGGCGCCGCCGGCGACCAGCACGCTGGAGGCCTCGACATACCCCGCCTCGGTCCACACGCCCTTGATCTTGCCGCCTGAGATTTCGAGGGTTCGCGCCGCACAATTCTCGACGATTTTGACGCCTTTTCGCGCGGCGAGCCGGGCAAGTGCCGGCACTGCCAGCCAAGGCTCCGCGCGCATGTCGGAGAGCGTCGTCATCGCGCCCTTGAATTTGCGCGACATGCCTTTGATGAGTGCCGCGGTTTCGTCTGCATCCAGGAGACGCGTGTCGAGCGCATGCGTCGCGGCGATTTTCATGAACGCTTCGAAGCCGGCCATGTCCTTGTCGGTGTTCGCGAGGTAGGTCACACCTGTCTGGGTCAGGCCGATGTCCTCGCCACATTCCTCAGCCAGTTGCCGCCACAGGCGAATAGCCTCGATGACGATGGGCAGCTCGTCGGCGTCGCGTCCCTGCTTTCGAATCCAGCCCCAGTTTCGGGACGACTGTTCGGCCGCAATGCGTCCTTTTTCCAGCAGCGTCACCGGGATGTTCCGCTGTGCCAGGAAAAGCGCCGTCGTCACACCGATGATGCCGCCACCGACAATGACCACCTCCGACGTTTTCGGCGGTGGGCCAGGATGCCGGATTGGATCCGTTTCGGAGAACGGGAATATGGGCAAGTGGCGCACCCTGAGGACTGGTTGATGGCTCTGGCTTACTGGTTGCCACCCACTCGAAGCCAAATCAAGGACAGGTCCAGGCAGACCGTTGTCCCAACAAAGTCAATCTATCTGCGGGCAACATCCACAAGGGTGAACTTGCCCAGCGGAGCGATGGATTAATCCCTAGACGGGGGCGCCTGCGACCGAACCCCTCACCACCAGATCGACTGGCCAGACCTCGCCTCGCGCCCCTTCTTCCAAGCCGGAAATGCGCGCTGCCAGGCGTTCGGCGATGCGGGCGCCGGCGAGGCGGATCGACGAGCGCGTCGTCGACAGCGGCACGGAAAAATTCTCCGGCTTCAGCCATGGAAAGACGTCGTCATGGGCAATCAACGACAGGTCGCCGGGAATGGTCAGGCCAAGGTCGCGCACCGCGCGCACGACGCCGAGCGACATGATCAGGCTGGAGCAGGCGATCGCCGTCGGCCGCTCGCTCTGTTCGAGCAGGCGCCTGGCGGCGCGATAGCCGTTCTCCTCGGTCATCGTCACCGAGCAGACATGGCGCTCGCCGAGCGTCAGGCCGCTCGCGGCCAGCGCCCTGCGCATGCCGCGCTCGCGGTGGATGGCGAAGGTCTCGCGGTCGTCGCCATTGATCAGCGCCAGCCGGCGGTGGCCGAGCTGAACCAGCAGCCGGGCGGCGTCGTGGAAGCCGCCCTCATTGTCGATGTCGGTGAAGGGATAGTCGAAATCGAAGCCTTCGCTGCGGCCATGGACGATGAAGGGAATGCCGAGCGTGTTGACCAGCGCCACCCGCCGGTCGGCCGGGCGCGGCGAGGAGATGTAGACGGCGTCGACCTGGCGGTTGGCGACGATGCGGCGATAGGTGGTTTCCTGGTCGTCGGCATCGGCCGGCGACAGCACTAGGTCGAGTTCGTGCGAGCGGGCATAGTCGCCGAGGCCGGAGAGGAATTCGACGAAATGCGGGTCTATGTCGACGGAGGCGCCCGTCGGCAGGACATAGCCGATCATGCCCGTCTTGCCGGTCGCCAGCCGGCGCGCGCTCGGGTTGGGCCGGTAGCCGTGGCGCTTGGCGGCATCCACCACACGCCGGCGGGTTTCCTCGTTGACCTCGGGATAGCCGTTCAGCGCACGGCTTACCGTTGTCTGCGACAGAGCCAGCATATGAGAGAGCTGCTTCAGGTTCACCGGGAGGTCTCCAAGCCTCAAAGCGGTTTTAATTTTTAATCTCTGTGGCCGCCAAGACGAGCGCAACGGAACCGGGCGACCATACGCACTGGTCCGGCCAGTTTGAAGCAAAATGTGCTGTTGCAGCGCGAAAATACTATGCTGCAGCGCACTTTAACAACGTCTCGCGACTAAAATTAAATCGATTAGCCCACCGCCCTCTTGACTTCCAGCCGATTCAATGGCGAGATCAAAAAGGCCAAAGCGCTTTGGAAGACTCTTCGAAAGGTTGCGGTTCCTTACTGAACGAGTCACAGTCCTGCAGCGTCGGCGGGCGGAATGGAGGTTCCGTCCGGGTGTATGTGTCCACACTGGGAGGAATACCGATGAAGAAGATGCTTCTGCTTGGCGCAGCGTTTGCCACGCTCGTGTCCCTGCCGGCGCAAGCCGAACTGAAGTTCAAGCCCGGGGAAGACAAGCGCTTCAACTGGGCCAATTACGAAGAGCTGAAGAAGGTCGATCTCAAGGGCGAGACGCTGACCATCTTCGGGCCCTGGCGCGGCGAGGACGAAGGCCTCATCCGCACTGTTCTCGAATATTTTCAGGAAGCCACCGGCGCCGAGATCAAATACTCCTCGTCGGAAAATTACGAACAGCAGATCGTCATCGATACCCAGGCCGGCAGCCCGCCCAATATCGCCGTACTGCCGCAGCCGGGCCTGATCCAGGATCTGGCGTCCAAGGGCCTTTTGACGCCGCTGGGCGACGACACCGCCAAATGGATCAAGGACAATTACGGCGCCGGCCAGTCATGGGTCGATCTCGGCACCTTCAAGGACAAGGACGGCAAGCCGGGCTTCTTCGCCTTCCCCTACAAGGCCGACGTGAAATCGCTGGTCTGGTATTCGCCCGACAATTTCGAGGAAGCCGGCTACAAGGTTCCCAAGACCCAGGAAGAGCTCGCCGACCTCGAGAAGAAGATCATCGCCGACGGCGGCACGCCGTGGTGCATCGGCCTCGGCTCAGGCGGCGCTACCGGCTGGCCGGCGACCGACTGGGTCGAAGACATCATGCTGCGCACCCAGGCGCCCGACGTGTATGACAAGTGGGTAAAGAACGAGATCCCGTTCAACGATCCGGCGGTGGTCAACGCCATCGACATTTTCGGCAAGATCGCGACCGACGACAAGATGGTCGACGGTGGGGCCAAGGCGGTTGCCGCGACCGACTTCCGCGACAGCCCGAAGGGCCTCTTCTCGGTGCCGCCGAAATGCTACCTGCACCATCAGGCATCGTTCATCCCGACCTTCTTCCCGGAAGGCACAAAGGTTGGACAGGACGCCGACTTCTTCTACTTCCCGCCCTATGCATCCAAGCCCGAGCTGGGCACGCCTGTGCTCGGCGCCGGCACGCTGGCCATGATCACCAAGGATTCGAAGGGTGCACGCGCGTTCATCGAATTCCTGAAAATGCCGCTGGCGCATGAAATCTGGATGGCCCAGGGCGGCTTCGTCACGCCGCTCAAGTCGGTCAACAAGGATGCCTATGCCAGCGACGCGCTGAAGAAGCAGGGCGATATCCTCGCCAATGCCTCGACCTTCCGCTTCGACGGTTCGGACCTGATGCCGGGCAAGATCGGCGCCGGCGCCTTCTGGACCGGCATGATCGATCTGGTCGGCGGCAAGTCGGCGCAGGATGTCGCCACCGACATCCAGAAGAGCTGGGACGCTATCAAGTAGTCAGCTGGCAAGCAGTCAACTGGCAAGTAACCACTGCCAAGTAATCAGCCGCTTTGGCGGCAAATTCAGGACTTCCTCCACAGACTGGATCCGGGCCGCTATGGCCCGGATCCGACCGGCGCCTTACGCCGGACCGATTTGCGTTCGTTCGTTCCAGAATAACTTAAATCGGCGCAGAGCCACATCGCCAGGGCTGTTCAAGGCCCGGCCGATCATGCGCAGGGAAGAGGGACCCATGGCTGCTCAGATCTTATCGGCCATTTTTGTCATCATCATCGGCGTCGGCGGCTGCGTCGCCTATTTCTGGGGCGCCAACAAGCTGGTCGACCTGATATTCCCGTCGCGCGGCGTGGCCGGGGCTGCGGCCATCGACAATCTGCGCCGGCAAGGACTGGTCCGTCCGTGGCTGTTCGTCGGCCCGGCGATGATCATCCTCACCGTCTACCTGATCTATCCGGTGGTGGCGACGCTCTGGCTGTCCTTCCTCGACCGCGGCGGCCAGCATTTTGTCGGCTTCGCCAACTATGAATGGGCGTTCGGCGACCGCGAGTTCCGCAACTCGATCCTGAACAACATCATCTGGCTGGCGGTGGTGCCCGCCGCCTGCACCTTTCTAGGGCTGATAATCGCCGTGCTCACGGACAAGATCTGGTGGGGCACAATCGCCAAGAGCCTGATCTTCCTGCCGCTGGCGATCTCCTTCGTCGGCGCCAGCGTGATCTGGAAATTCATCTACGAATACCGCGGCGAGGGCCAGACGCAGATCGGCCTGCTCAACGCCATCATCCAGTATTTCGGCGGCCAGCCGCAGGTCTGGATATCGCTGCCGTTCTGGAACAATTTCTTCCTGATGATCATCCTGATCTGGATCCAGACCGGCTTTGCCATGGTCATCCTGTCTTCGGCGTTGCGCGGCATCCCCGAAGAGACGCTTGAAGCCGCGGTCATCGACGGCGCCAATCCGTTCCAGATCTTCTGGAAGATCATGGTGCCGCAGATCTGGGGCACCATCGCCGTGGTCTGGACGACGATCACCATCCTGGTGCTGAAAGTGTTCGACATCGTGCTGACCATGACCAACGGCCAATGGAACAGCCAGGTGCTGGCCAATCTGATGTTCGACTGGATGTTCCGCGGCGGCGGCGATTTCGGCCGCGGCGCCACCATCGCCATCATCATCATGATCGCGGTCATCCCGATCATGGTCTGGAACATCCTGCAGGCGAACAAAGAGACGGGAGGACATTGAGATGGCCGTCGCGACCGGGAAGTCCTTTGCCAGCCGCTTCGGCGTCCACATCGCCGTGCTCGTCTTCGTCGCCATCTGGACCGTGCCGACGCTCGGCATCCTGGTCTCGTCACTGCGCGACAAGGACCAGATCATCGCCTCGGGCTGGTGGAACTCGTTCTCCAGCTCCAGCCAGACTGAAGCCGGCCGCCTGCCGCCTGCCTCGGCGCAGGTCGAGAAGGACGGCAAGTTCGTGCTTGCCGGCAATATCTTCGGCGACGGTGCTGCGCGCAACATCAGCGCCTTCGGCGTCAAGTCGGCGGCACCGACGCAATATCCGGCCGGCACCACTGCCGATCTCGGCGACGGCGTGACCTTGCAGCTCAATGCCGACGGCACGTTCGTCATGAGTTCGCCCAAGGCTTTCGAAGGCGACCGTGGCCAGCGCGTCTATTACGCCTCGTCGGCGCCACCGAAATTCACCACCGACAATTACAAGACCGTGCTGTTTTCGGAGGGCATCGGCCGCTCGTTCATAAACTCGCTGACCGTTACCATCCCGGCGACGGTCATCCCGATCCTGATCGCCGCCTTCGCCGCCTATGCATTGGCGTGGATGCGTTTTCCCGGCCGCGCCTTGCTGATCGCCACCATCATCGGCCTGCTGGTGGTGCCGTTGCAGATGTCCTTGATCCCACTTTTGAAAATCTACAACGGCGTCGGCATATTCTTCGGTGTGCCGTCGAAAACCTATCTTGGCATCTGGCTGGCGCATACCGGCTTCGGCCTGCCCTTCGCCATCTATCTCCTGCGCAGCTATATTGCCGGCCTGCCGCGCGAGATCATGGAATCGGCGCGCATAGACGGCGCCAGCGATTTCGAAATCTTCGTCAAGATCGTGCTGCCGCTGTCCTTCCCGGTGCTGGCGTCCTTTGCAATCTTCCAGTTCCTGTGGGTGTGGAACGATTTGTTGGTGGCAATGGTTTTCCTCGGTACCGAAGGGGACCAGATCGTGCTGACCGCGAAGCTCAACGCGCTGCTCGGCTCGCGCGGCGGCGACTGGGAAATCCTGACGACATCGGCCTTCGTCACCATTATCGTGCCGCTGATCGTGTTCTTCTCGCTGCAGCGCTATTTCGTCCGCGGGCTGCTGGCCGGCTCGGTCAAAGGAGGTTGAGACTTATGCAAGCCGCTTTGAAGGCGACCTCGAAGCCCGATCTCGCCGTCGATCGCGACTGGTGGCGGGGCGCGGTGATCTACCAGATCTATCCGCGCTCCTATCAGGACTCCAATGGCGACGGCATCGGCGACCTCAAGGGCATCATCCGCAGGCTGCCCTACATCGCCTCGCTCGGCGTCGACGCCATCTGGATTTCGCCCTTCTTCAAGTCGCCGATGAAGGATTTCGGCTACGACGTCTCGGACTATTGCGACGTCGACCCGATGTTCGGGACGCTCGCCGATTTCGACGCGCTGGTTGCGGAAGCCCATCACCTCGGCCTCAAGGTGATGATCGACGAGGTGCTGTCGCACACCGCCGACAACCATCCATGGTTCAAGGAGAGCCGCGCCAGCCGTAGCAATCCCAAGGCCGACTGGTATGTCTGGGCCGACGCCAGGCCGGACGGCACGCCGCCCAACAACTGGCTGTCGATCTTCGGCGGCTCGGCCTGGCAGTGGGACACCAGCCGCCAGCAATATTATCTGCATAATTTCCTGTCCGAGCAGCCGGACCTCAACTTCCACAATCTGGAAGTCCAGGACGCGCTGCTCGACGTCACCCGCTTCTGGCTGGAGCGCGGCGTCGACGGCTTCCGCCTCGACACCATCAATTTCTACTTCCACAGCCAGGGGCTGGAGAACAATCCGCCGCTGCCGCCCGAAGAGCGCAACGACCAGACAGCACCTGCGGTCAATCCCTACAACTACCAGGACCATATCTACGACAAGAGCCGGCCGGAAAACCTTGCCTTCCTCGAACGGTTCCGGGCGCTGCTCGACGAATATCCGGCGGCCGCCGCGGTCGGCGAAGTTGGCGATTCGCAGCGTGGGCTGGAAGTGGTCGCCGCCTACACCGCCGGCGGCAAACGCGTCCACATGTGCTATTCCTTCGATTTCCTGGCGCCGGAAAAGATCAGCGCCGCCAAGGTGCCCCAGGTGCTGGAAGCCTTCGGCAAGGTCGCCAGCGACGGCTGGTCGTGCTGGGCCTTTTCCAACCACGACGTGATGCGTCCGGCCTCGCGCTGGGCCGCCGACGAGGCCGACCCGGCCGCCTATCTGAAGGTTATCTCGGCGCTGCTGATGTCGCTGCGCGGTTCGGTCTGCCTCTATCAGGGAGAGGAGCTTGGGCTGGGCGAAGCCGAGTTGCAGTTCGAGGATCTGCAGGACCCCTACGGCATTCGCTTCTGGCCCGAATTCAAGGGCCGCGACGGCTGCCGCACGCCGATGGTGTGGGATGCAACCGCCAGCAATGCCGGCTTTTCGACGGCCAAGCCCTGGCTGCCGGTGCCGGGCAAGCATTTGTCGCAAGCCGTCAATGTTCAGCAGGGCGACGCGGCCTCGCTGCTCGAGCACTACCGGCGCTTTCTCGGTTTCCGCCGCCAGCATCCGGCCCTGGCCAAAGGCGATATCGAGTTCATCGAAAGCGAGGGCGACACCGTCGCCTTCACCCGCCGTGAGGGCAATGAGCAGATCGTCTGCGTCTTCAATCTGGCCAGCAAGCCGGCCGAGGTCGATCTCGGTGGTCAGGCGCTGCTGCCCTTGGCCGGGCACGGTTTTTCGGGACAATCCGGCACAGGTTCCATCCGCCTCGGCGGCTACGGCGCCTGGTTCGGGCGCATCGACTGAGTTTTTGACGAAACTGGATTTTTTGAGAAATCCAGGTTCTCTAGGGAAATCACTGGGAGGAAATCATGGCCGACGTCACGCTGAGACAGGTGAAGAAATCATACGGCAATCTGCACATTCTCCACGGCATCGACCTCGACATAAAGTCGGGCGAGTTCATCGTCTTCGTCGGCCCGTCGGGTTGCGGCAAGTCGACCTTGCTGCGGTCCATCGCCGGGCTTGAGGAGATCACCTCCGGCGAGCTGAAGATCGCCGGCGAGGTGGTGAACGACGTGCCGCCTTCCAAGCGCGGCATCGCCATGGTTTTCCAGTCCTATGCGCTCTATCCGCACATGACCGTCTACGACAACATGGCCTTCTCGATGAAGATCGGCAAGGAAAGCAAGGCCGAGATCGACAAGCGGGTGCGGCAGGCCGCCGAAATCCTGCAGCTGACCAAATATCTCGACCGCCTGCCCAAGGCGATGTCGGGCGGCCAGCGCCAGCGTGTCGCCATCGGTCGCGCCATCGTGCGCAATCCGAAAGTGTTCCTGTTCGACGAGCCGCTGTCGAATCTCGACGCGGCGCTGCGCGTCGCGACCCGCATCGAGATCGCCAAGCTCAAGGAATCGATGCCTGCCACGACCATGATCTACGTCACCCACGATCAGGTCGAAGCGATGACGCTCGCCGACCGCATCGTCGTGCTGAAGGATGGCCATATCGAGCAGGTCGGCACGCCGATGGACCTCTACAAGAAGCCCGGCAATCTGTTCGTTGCCCAGTTCATCGGCTCGCCGGCCATGAACATCCTGCCGGCGACAATCGACAGGACGGGCAACCCGACAATCGTCAGCCATGTCGGCGGCCGCAAGGCAACGGTGCCGATCGCAACGCCGGCGTCAGCAAAGGGTGCGGCAGTCAGCTTCGGCGTGCGGCCGGAGGATCTGTCGGCCGCCACCGGCGCGGACTATCTTTTCGAGGGCGTGGTGGACTATGTCGAGCAACTCGGCGAGGTGCAGCTTGTCTATGTCGATATCGGCCGCGCCGACCTGCCGTTGGTGACCAAGCTGCCCGGCAATGTCGAGGTCAAGCGCGGGGCAAAGCTGCGACTGACCGCGGATGCCGGGGACCTGCACATCTTCGACGCCGATGGGCACTCCTTCTCGCTCAAGCCGGTGGAAGTGAAGGCGGCTTGAGATAGCTGCGTCGTACAGGTATGAAAAAGAGCGGCGGGCCAGGCCCGCCGCTCTTTTTTAAGCTTCGGCTGTTAGTTGTTGCCGAACCGATCCCTGTCGCTGCTCTGAGGAACGAACTTCTGTTGGTCGTTCGACGAGTTCAGCAGCTTGTAGACCGCCGAGTTGGTGCCGGTCGACGAAGTGCGGGTGGTGTCGACGGCAGCGGCCGGCTGGTTGGCGCCATTGGAGCCATAATTGTCGCTGCCGGCAAAGGCAGCGCTCGAAACAGCCAGAAGGGCTGCGGTGGCAAGAACGATCTTCTTCATTTTAGTCTCCTGAATTTTTCTGATGCCGCCAGCTGCAGCGGATAAGCCCGCCGCGTGCTGGGAACCGGCTTTTAACGGCCGAAAAGGTTACGGTCGGCACCGTGGGCAGGCGCCTCCTCGGCTGGAGCCGACTTCTCAACCGAAGCCGTATGGCCACTATCGGTCGACGTAATCGCAGGCTAGTTGGCGCCGTTGGAACCGTAGTTGTCGCTGCCGGCGAAAGCGCTGCCGGAGATGGCCAAAACGGCGGCGGCAGCAAGGATGAGCTTTTTCATTTTCAAACACTCCTGAATTTTTGGGATCCCGAGAGCGACGGGTTAGCCGCTCTCCTTTGGTCGGGATTAGCGATTGCCGTAGAGGTCGCGGTCGGCGCCCTGAACGACAGGCTGCTTGTCAGCGTGCGCCGGCTTCTGAATGGACGCCGTATACGAGCTGTCGACCGAGACGGCTGGCTGGTTCGCACCATTGGAACCGTAATTGTCGCTACCGGCGAAGGCGCTGCCGGTGATCGCCAAAACGGCTGCGGCAGTGAGGATGATCTTTTTCATTTTTAGTACTCCAGTTTGTCTGTCCGTCTAGCGGCGTGTCTTGGGAGGAATTCGCGTCGTTCGGACAGCCCCGATGTGGGAAAGCCATAGGCTGGTTTCCAATCACGAAGTTGTTCCGTGTGGACCACGCTCCTGCACCTTGAAATTGTACCAGGAAGTTCCTTCATGGCTGTTTATTGTATTGTTTTCAGTTGCTTATGTCGAACCGAGTGGTTCGCTCCGGTGTCGGTTTCCGGGCCGTCGTTCACACCGTCCTGCACGCATTGTCAACAGAAACGAACCGTTCGGTTCGATTAGAGATTGCTAATAGTAACTTTTCGATACCGTTGAGCCCTTTTTGCCCCCGATCGAACTGGATCCGCAGCGATTCGAAACGGCGATGATGGCGTCGCAAGAAACGTCTCAGCTCTTTGACCGGCGGCGGGGAGCGTATGCCGCGCGTGTCGCGCCGCATGGATACGATGTCGCTTTCATGCCGACGTCGCGATCGCTGCCGTGATTAGATGATCGCATCTCAGGTGCCGCTTCGTGACGACGCAGCGGAGAATTGGGAAGCCGGTCAGAATCCGGCGCTGCCCCCGCAACGGTGGTGGAGTTGAAGTCGCAACGGGAGACCACTGGGCAAGAGCCTGGGAAGGTGTCGCGATGGTCCGCAAGGACAACTCCAGAGCCCGGAAACCAGCCCGAGATGCATAGACTCGACTGATCGCGGTGGGCGGTCAAGAGGTGGATAGTGCATGTCCGGCGCCGCGCCGGCCTGCGTCCGATCCTTCCTCCATCACCACCAAGTTCAGTCCTTAAACCACGAGGACAGAACTATGGATACGCGCAACGACATGCTGAGGCTCCTGAACGGCCGCAAGCAAGGCTTTTCGCTGGAACAGCCCTTCTACACCGACCCGGACTATTTCAAGCTCGACATGGAGCTTATCTGGTATCGCGACTGGCTGTTCATCGGCCATGATTGCGAACTGCCGAAGCCCGGCAGCTATATCACCGTGCAGATCGGCGATTATCCGGTGGTGCTGGTCCGCGACCAGAAGGGCAACATCAACGCCTTTCACAATTCCTGCCGCCATCGCGGCAGCCGTGTCTGCAACACTGAGAAGGGCATGGCGGCAAAGCTTGTCTGCCCCTATCACCAGTGGACCTACGAGCTTGACGGCCGGCTGCTGTTTGCCCGCCAGATGGCCGACGGTTTCGACAAGAGCCAGTTCGGCCTGAAGCCCGTCGCCTGCGAGAGCGTCGGCGGCTACATCTTCATCTGCCTGGCGAAAGAACCTGCCGACTTTGCGCCGATGCGCGCCATGATAGAGCCCTACCTCAAGCCGCACCGGCTGAATGAAGCCAAGGTCGCCTTCGAGAGCACCATCATCGAGAAGGGCAACTGGAAGCTGGTCTGGGAAAACAACCGCGAATGCTATCACTGCGCCGGCAATCATCCAGAGCTGTGCAAGACATTCCCCGAAGCGCCGACGGTGACCGGCGTGCAGGGCGCCGACAGCGATCCGGAGATGCTGGCGCACTGGGCGAAATGCGAGGCGGCGGGCCTGCCGAGCAAGTTCCGCATCGATCCGGCCGGGCAATACCGCGCCACCCGCGCGCCGCTGCTGCGCGATGCCGTCAGCTACACGATGTCGGGAAAGCGCGCGGTGACGAAGAACCTGTCCGACACTGTTGCCGCCGACCGCATCGGCACCTTGATGCACTACCACTATCCGACGACTTGGAACCACATACTGATCGACCATGCGGTCACCTTCCGGGTGCTGCCGATCAGCGCCACGCAAACCGCGGTGACGACCAAGTGGCTGGTGCACAAGGATGCGGTCGAGGGGGTCGACTACAACCTTGAGGAGCTCACCCATGTCTGGACCGAGACCAACGACCAGGACCGCCGCATCGTCGAGGAAAACGCCTTCGGCATCCTGTCTCCGGCCTATGAGCCCGGCCCCTATTCGGAGCTGCACGAGGGCGGCGTGATCCAGTTCGTCGAATGGTACGCGGCCTTCATCGGCCCGCGCCTTGCCGAAGGTGGCAGGCCGGCGCTGCGCAGCGTCGCGTGAGCTGGAGCAGGCGAAGAAGGACCGGAGGATGAATGCGATGACGGATCTTGGGCTCTATCGCCATCTCGACCAGATGGCGCCCTGGAACGATAGGCTGCAGGTGCTGGAAGTGATCGGCGTCAGCGACGAGGCGCCTGACGTCAAGACCTTCACCTTCCGCTCCGACAACCAGACCTGGTTCCGCTACAAGCCGGGCCAGTTCCTGACGCTGGAACTGCCGACACCGGACGGGCCGCTGATGCGCACCTATACGCTGTCGTCGTCGCCATCGCGGCCGTTTTCGATCGCGGTGACGGTCAAGGCGCAGGCCGGCAGCATCGGCACGCGCTGGATGTTCGACCATCTGGTGCCCGGTTCGCATGTCAAGGCCTACGGACCGGCCGGCGACTTCTCGTTGCACAGCCACCCGGCGGCCAAATACCTGTTCATTTCCGCCGGCTCCGGCGTGACGCCGATGATGTCGATGCTGCGCTGGCTGAACGACTGCGCGCCATGGACCGATGTCGGTTTCGTCAACTGCGCGCGGCGTGCCGAAGAGATCATCTTCCGCAAGGAACTCGAACTGCTCGGCGGCCATATGCCCGGCCTGTCGCTCGGCTTCATGATCGAGGAACGTTCCAGCCGCGAGGGCTGGTACGGTCATATGGGGCGCATCGACGCGATCCGGCTGCCCTTGCTGGCTCCGGATTTCCGCGAGCGCGAAATCTTCTGCTGCGGCCCCGATCCGTTCATGCGCGCCGTGCGCGGCATGCTGGATGCCGCCGGCTTCGACATGACGAAATACCATCAGGAGAGCTTTGCCGCGCCTGTGATGGAGGAAATTCCGGCGCCGTTTGCCTCCCCGGTCGAGGACGGCATCGCTGCACCTGTCGAAGCCGTGACGCCGATCCGCTTCTCGCTTTCGGAGGTCGATGCCGGCTGCGTCGCCGGCCAGACCGTGCTGCAGACCGCGCGCAGCTCGGGCGTGCGGATTCCCGCCGCCTGCGAGTTCGGCCTGTGCGGCACCTGCAAGGTGAAGAAGGTCTCCGGCGAAGTCGAGATGAGCCACAATGGCGGCATCCTCGACCACGAGATCGATGACGGTTTCATCCTTGCCTGCTGCTCGAAACCGTTGTCGGCGCTCGAAATCGAGGCTTGAGCCGGTCGACTTCGCCGCAACGGTCGCCGACGCAGGCGTTGTGTTCGCGGGTCTTTGTCTTGCCAAGCATAGGCCGAGTGATTTAGACGCACTTAGGAAGGGCTGGGCAGACGGTGAAGCCGGCGCATCCCTTCAGGGCGCATGGGACGGGGGACAGAGCGATGCAACAGCGGGTCTACGCGGTCGCAAGCAAGGACATCGTTTTCGAATCATTCGATGGCGAAGCCGTCGTTCTCGATCTTTCGAACGGCAAGTATTTCGGCTTTTCCGATTCCGGCAGCCGGGTCTGGCAGGCTTTGTCGTCCGGCGTCGCCACTGAAGCACTGGTCGGAGCTGCCGCGGGCGCCGCAAAAACAAGCCTGGCCGACCTCGAAAGCTTCGTTGCCCGACTGCTCGATTTCGGGTTGCTTGCGCCAGCCGAAACACCGGCACAACCGCTTTCGGGCGAGCTGTCGGCTGCGCTTGCTGCCAGCAATGAGCCGCTCAAGGTCGATGTCCATGACGACCTTGCCGATCTCATCATTGTCGACCCGATCCATGAGGTTGAGGAACCTCTCGGCTGGCCGGCGGTGAAACAGGCATAATCGTTTCCCTAAAGCGCGTCGCGTTTGAACGGACTCAGGCGACGCGGTTTAGATCTTTGATTTTATGCATGTCGTCGTCTCAAAACCGGGGCCACCCCGAGCGACATGCATCAGGCGACCCGGCGCAATTCTGGACGCTGAACAACCAACACATGCCTTTGATCACGCTGCAAACCCTGCCGGATTATGCCCGCCATGTGCTGGCGGCCGCGGAAAGCGCCGCCGCCTTCTATCCCGTTACCGCCAGCGTGCGGTTGCCGGGACTGGAGCTGAGTGTCCACCTCGACCATGGCACGCTGGCGGAAGCCATGAGCCATGCCTTCATACCGGCCCCGGAAAATCCGTCTGCATCTGACGGCTGCCGCATTTTCGTCGCCCACCCGGGCATCGATGGCGTCCTCGCCCCGGCCACCTGGAGCCGAGGCGATTACAACCATCATGCCTTTGCCAACCGGCTGGAAGAGGCCGGATTGCGCGGCAGCTACTATCATGACCTCGATTTCTGGCAGTTCCATGATCCGCAACGCCATGTCGGGGCGCAGCTGATGATGGCGGCCGAGGCCTTTCCGCCATGGGAACAGGCGGCGCCGCTGCGCGCCTTCCTGCATTGGGAATATGCGGCGCGCGGCATGCGGCTTACCCATGCCGGCACGCTGGGCATCGATGGCAAGGGCGTGTTGCTGGCGGGCTCCGGGGGAGCCGGAAAATCGGGAACGGTCGTCGCCGGCCTGCTCAATGGGCTCGATAGCGTCGGCGACGACTATGTGCTGATCGACCGGACCGGGGGGGTGACGGCCTATCCGCTGTTTGCCACGCTCAAGCAGGATCCGGAGGGCTTCAGGCGGCTGAAGCTGGAGGAGCGGCTAAAGTCGTACCAACCGCTGAACTGGCAAGGCAAGCATGCCTTTCACATCAACGAGATCGCGCCTCGACCAACTCCTGCAAGTCTGGACATTATTGCTTTGATAGTGCCCCATATCAGGGGAGGTGCGAGAAGCTCGGTCATGCCCATATCGCGCAAGGATGCCATGATCGCCTTGGCGCCGTCAGGAATCGTGCAGATGCCGGGCGAGCGGGAAGCGGGCTTTCGCTTTTTCAGCGAGCTTACCCGCGATCTGCCATGCTACCGGCTGTTGCTGGGGACCGAGCCGCGCGAGATCGCCGGCACGATTGCGGATTTCGTCCTTCGGGGCGCTGCATGAAGTTGAGCGTCATCGTGCCGGTCTACAATCGGGAGATCTATGTCGTTTCGACGTTGCGGTCCCTGCTCAGGCAACGCGACGATGCCGATCTCGATATCATCGTTGTCGACGACGGCTCGACGGACAGCTCCGTTGAAGCCGTCCGCGCCATCATGCGGGAAGCGTCGTGCATCCGCCTGTTCCAGCAGGCCAACCAGGGCGTGGCCAACGCGCGCAACACAGGGCTGAAGCAGTTGCTGCCGCAAACCGAACTGGTGTCGTTCCTGGATTCGGACGACGTCTCGCCGGCTGGACGATTCAAGGCTGACCTACCCCTGTTCGCGACCGACCCTGCGCCCGAGCTGACCTACTCGCTGATGACGCGCGTCGATCTCATGGACGACGAAGCCCTTCAGCCGGCACCGGGCGGCGCAGGTCCCACCGTGCGCGGCGTCAGCCTTAGCGCCGGGATATTCCGCAGGGCACTCATCGACCGTACCGGTGCTTTCGACGAGGAGTTCCGGCAGGGCGAAGACGCCGACTATCTGCTGCGCATTTTCGAAACCAGCCCGAAGCACATTTTTCCCGACACCGTCGCGGTATACTACCGGCGCCACCCCGGCAATTTGACCAAGCAAAGGGATGTGGCGGTGCGCGAATATCTACGTGTAATTCAGAAATCCTTGCGGCGGCGCAAGGCCGATCCGTCGCGGCGCCCGGTCGAGGGGCTTTTCGAGATCAAGCGCCCGGCAGAGTGGTGAAAGAATGAACAGATCACAGCCTGGAATGCGTGCGTGAAGCTGAGCGTGATCATGCCGGTCTACAACCGCGAACGCCATGTCGGCTCGGCGCTGCGCTCGCTGCTGAGGCAGCGCGATGCCGCCGATCTCGACATCATCGTTATCGATGACGGTTCGACCGACAGTTCGGTGGCGGTCGTGCGCTCGCTGATCGCGGAGGCGCCGTGCATTCGCCTTTTCCAGCAGCAGAATGCCGGGGTGACGCGGGCACGCAACGCGGGCTTGCGGCAATTGCTGCCGCAGACCGGGCTGGTATCGTTTCTCGATTCCGACGACATTTCCCCGCCGGGCCGCTTCAAGGCGGATCTGGCCTGTTTCGACGCAGACCCCACCCTCGAGCTCACCTATTCGCGCATGACGCTGGTCGACGACATAGATGACGATACGCTGGAGCCGACAGCCGACAGCCACTCGGTGACGGTTCGCGGCATTCACCTGTCGCCCGCTATCTTCGTCCGGCGGTTGGTCGAACGCATCGGCAGCTTCGACGAGGATTTCCACCAGGCCGAGGACACCGACTATCTGCTGCGCACTTTCGAAAGCGGGCCGAAATTCACGATGCCCGACACTGTTGCGCTCTATTACCGGCGCCATCCCGGCAACATGACCAGGCAGGCCGATGTTCCTTTTCGCGAATTCATGCGCGCCGTCTACAAGTCGATGAAACGGCGCGAGGCCGACCGCTCCTTGCACCCTGTCGACGGCATCTTCGATTTCAAGGAACTTGCGAATTGGCGTTTCCTGTGATGGCCAGCTACGGCGTCGTCATTCCGGCCTTCAACGCGACCGCCACCATCGCCGAGACGCTGCGATCGGTCGCGGCCCAGACGGTCCAGCCCGACGCCATAATCGTCGTCGATGACGGCTCGACCGACGATACGGTCGCGGTGGTCAATGCGCTGGGCATGCCGGTGCAGGTGTTGCGCCAGGACAATGCCGGACCAGGCAGCGCCACCACCAGGGGCATCGCCGCGCTGGCGACGCCCTTCGTCGCCACGCTCGATGCGGACGATCTGTGGCTGCCGACCAAGATCGAAAGGCAGCTGGAGCATTTCGAGCGGTTTCCCGCGACGGCAGGAGTCTTTGCCCACTGGCGGACGTTTCGCGATGACAAGCCCGATGTGCAACAGGACGTGGCGGTGGCGGGCTGGTCGCGCACGACGATGATGATCCGCCGGGAGGTAGCCGAGGCCGTCGGTCCGATCATCGACCCGCAAGGCGGTCGCGGCGACATGGTCGACTGGATCGCCCGTGCCCGCGAGGCGGGCTTTGCGCTTGCCATGCTCGACGATGTCCTGACCTTGCGCCGCATCCGGCCCGACAGCATGTCCTATGGACGCGACCCCGTGCGCGACCGCGGTTATGTCGAAGTCGTAAGGCTGGCCATGCAAAGGCGAGCAGCGAAAAAGGCGAGCGCCGACTGATGGCCAATGCCATGCGCCGTATCGGCCGTCGGTTTCCGGACTATGGTTGGTCATGGCCAACTGGCGGACTCGACCAGCTGCTGAAGGCCGCATCGCTGCCCGATGAAGAAGCGGCAGGGCGTTACGCGGCGCGCTGGCTCGACGAGAACGATATCGACCATGTTGCCTTCCGAGAGCATCGGCTGCTGGCCGCGATCTCCGACAGGTTCGGCCGCAAGCTCGCTGGGCATCCGGCCTATCCACGTCTTGTCGGCCTGCAAAAGATGCTGTGGACCAAATCGCGGCTGGCTGCGCGCGAGGCCGAGCCGGCGCTACAGGCCATGATCGACGCCGGCTGCGCGGTGATGCTAATCAAAGGCGCCAGCCGGATCGCCGTCAACGCGTCGGCGCAGCGCGGCCGGGTGGCGCATGACATCGACATACTGGTGCGCCCGCAGGCCATGATTGCCGCCTTCGATGTGCTTAGCGAACGCGACTGGCAGATCGCCACCGGCGTCAGTCCGCAATATCTGCGCACCAGGCTGGCGTCCTTGCGTTCGATGAATTTTTTCAAGGGCAGTTTCGGCGACATCGACCTGCACCAGCTCGCTTATGACGGGTCGCAGCAAAGCGCGGAAGATGATCTGGCGATCTGGCAGCGGGCGCTGTCAGCCGATTTCAATGGCGTCCGCGTGCTTGTTCCCTCTCCGGCCGACCGCATGGCGCTCGCCATCGCACATGGCGGCCTCGATGCCCACACCCACAGCGACTGGCTGGTCGACTGCGCCGTCGCCATCGAGGGCGACGAGGTCGACTGGGACGTGTTCGCCGATATCGTCGCCAGGCGCCACCTGGCCGTAGCCGCGGCGGTGGCGCTGTCCTACCTCAGCCTGGAAATCGGCATTGCAGTGCCGCCGGCTGAACTGGCACGGACGGTTGCGAACGCCGATCACGCCGGCCTGTCGCGCTGGTCCTCGGTGCTGCAGGCCAAGCCGCGCACCGATTTCGGCGGTCTCGTCTGGCTGTCGCGCGGCTTTGCCAAGCAGTTGCGCCTGAAACGCAAGAAGGGCCGACTGCAGCATCCGACGCCTGCTGCCGTCTGGCGCGGCAGGCCGACATTGCGCAAGGCAAGAGCGACGCCGGAACCGTTCGCGCTTTCTCAGGCCCTGCCGCGTCCGGACAGGACTGGAGAGATGATGCTGGACGTCACCGTCAGGATCGTCGTTCCGCCAGTCCGCCGCCGCATCGAGATGGAAATCAATGCCGGCAGCGGTCACGTCGCCCGCTTGCGTTCCATGGTGATCAGCCGCGCCGGCGGCGGACGTGTGCTGCGCTTTCGCGGCAAGGTAACGGCGGACGACACCGGCCGGCCTCTGGTGATCGAGGCACGGCCATCGCGGCAGTTCCGCAACTGGGACAATGAGGCCGAAGTCGCCGCCTATGGCGCGCTGCCGTTCCAATTGCTGTCGGCAAGGTTTTCACCCGCCTGAGAGCGGTTCGCTGTCTCCATGAAACGGTGAACCACTGTGGCCCTCTCAGACGCCATAGCGCTCGGTGCGGATGATTTCCGCTGGTATGCCGGCGTCGATCAGCGCCCGGGCAGCCGCCGAGACGAAGGTGTTCGACCCGCAGACGAAGGCGAGCGCCGGCGGCCGCGGCAGCCGCGTGAGCGCCTGCATGACCATTGCCGTGTCGATGCGCCTCGAATAGTCGGACGGGCGCCGTGCCGCCTCGCGCGTCAGCGTAAGCACCAGCTCGAACCCGTCGCGGCGGTCACCGAGACCGATCAGCTCGTCGCGGAAGATCACCTCGTCCCAGACCCGCACCGAAAACATCAGCGCCACCGGCACCGCCGATTTGCGCAAGGTCCGGTGACGCACCATCGCCATCAGCGGCACCACGCCGGAGCCGCCGCCGACCAGAAGCAGCGGCCCGCCATCCCCATCGGACCAGACGAAATGGCCGCCGAGCGGCCCGCGCAGTTCGATCTCGTCACCGACCGCGGCGATGTCGTGGAAGAAGGGCGAGACTTCACCGTCGTCGAGCTTCTCGATCGCCAGCTCGATCGTGGCGCCGCTCTCCGGCGCCGAGGCGATGGAATAGGAGCGGCGCGCTTGGTAGCCGTCAGGCGCAGTCAGCCTGACATCGACATGCTGTCCGGCGCGATAGGCGAATGGCCGTGACAGCGCGAAGAAGAAACTGGTGACGCGTGGCGTCCGCTTTTCGATCCGGGTGATTTTCGCCGTCTGCCAGGGAGATTGCGGCGCTTCGCTCATGGATCGCCGCTATAGCGCTGCTCGCGCCACGGGTCGCCATAGATGTGATAGCCGCGCAATTCCCAGAAGCCCGGCTCGTCGCGCTCGGTGAACTGCAGCCCGTTCAGCCATTTGGCCGATTTCCAGAAATAGAGATGCGGCACCAGGAGCCGCGCCGGGCCGCCATGGTCGGCAGTGATCGGCTTGCCTTCATAAAGGAGCGCCACCATCGCCTTCCCCGCGGTGAGATCCTTGGCCGGCACGTTGGTGGTGTAGCCGTCATAGCCATGCGCCAGCAGGAAGCCGGTCGGCGCTTCGATACCGGCATCGGCAAGGATGTCGTCGACCAGCACGCCTTGCCAGGCGGTATCGAACTTGGTCCAGGCGGTAACGCAATGGATGTCGCGCGTCATCTTGGTCAAGGGCAGCGCGTTGAACTCGGCCCAGTTCCACTTCTTGATCGGGCGTGGCCCGTGCTTGAGCGTGAACGACCAGTCCTCAGTGCGCACGCGCGGCGTCGGCCCCGCCGACAGCACCGGAAAGCCCTGTTCGAGATACTGACCGGGCGGAATGCGCGCATCGGTCTCCGTCGGAGGCTTTCGACCGGAGGAAAAACCGCGAGTGACCATTTGACTGTCCGTTTTTAGCAGGCCATTGCCGGCCTGCCGTAATGTTCTCGAAGATGTCGCGGCGGGCAACAGGAATTTCGGCGGCCGTGCGGCAGGCCTGTCGGTGGTCCGGCGAGCCTGCCATGATGTCTCAACCGGCGGCGAAGGATACGGCGACGAAGATTTGCGCGTCGCCGCGATCGATCAAAAGCAGCACCGACTTCCGGCCCGATCTGCCGGCCTCGGCGATCGCCTGGTTGGCTTGCCGCGCATTCCGCACCGGCGACTGGTCGACGGCGACGATGACGTCGCCCGGCTGCAGGCCGGCATTGGCGGCTGCCTTGTCCGGATTGACGCGCTCGACCACGGCGCCACGCTGGGTCCGATCACAATGTCGTCAGCGGCCTTCGGTGCCTGAGATAGGTTGTGGCGATCTCGCGCATCCGGTTGCCGTCGAAGCTCGGCCCATGGCCGCCATGGCCGAGGCGAACAGGCAGGTCAAGGAGCCGCTGCATGGTACGGCGATAATCAGGCCGGGAGGAATCCGGCAGGTCGTCGATCAGCGTGGAATCGTAGATGGCGTCGCCGGCAAAGAACAGGCCGTCTGCCTCGTCGAACAAAGCGATCGAATCCGGCGAATGTCCGGGCAGATGCAGGACGCGGAACTGCCGGTCGCCGAGGTCGACGGTGTCGCCCTCGTCCAGCGTGCGCGTCAGCGGCGCCGGCGGAATCTTGTAGTCGGCCGCCGTCCAGCCCGGCGCCGGCAATTTCGAAACGGCGCCGTCGAGATTGCAAAACATGTAGGCGTAGGTCACTGCCTCATTCATGGTCTCGAAATGCTCGGCACTGTGCCGCGGCCCGGCGCGCAGCGGAAACTCGTGCAGCGAGCCGACATGGTCGAGATGGATGTGGGTGGCGACAACAATGAGCGGCTTGCCCTCGGGCGTGTCGATCTCAGGCGCCAGCGGGCAGATGCCCATGCCGGTGTCGACCAGCAGGTCGGCGTCGCGTCCCCTGAAATGCCAGATGTTGGCGCGCACGAAATCATGCACGAACGGCTCGGTCAGCATCGTCGTGCGGTCGTCGATGATCGTCTTGCCGAACCAGTCGCCGACAACGCGCTCGCCACCAAAACGGGTGCCGCCAAAACGGCCGCCCATCAGACGAAGGGCTTTCCCACCTTGTATTTTTCCGGCACCAGCCGCTTCAGGTAAGCCATGCCCGCTTCCGACAGCTGGTTGACATCGGGCTTCATGAAATCGTCGGGCATATGGCGCGTCTTGCCGGCGACGTTCTTCAGCGGCACCTTCTTCAGCACAGTTTTCGTGCCGTCATATTGCAGCGCCACCGAGCCACCGCCTTCGTCGGCAACGGCAACCGCGAAGGCGCCGGCGTCGAAAGCCTCCTGCGCGTCGACGGCGCTGATCGCGCCGACATAGCCGCGCGGCATGTAGCCAAGCGCATCGACGCGGGCGCGCTTGCCGGGGAGGCCTTCGGCGAGCGCACGTTCCAGAGCTGACGGCAGGTCGCTGCCCGACAGTTTGACGTTGCCATGCGCGTCGCGCTCGAGCTTGTCCGGCGGCACCAGGCTTTCGACCAGCGCCTTGCCGTCGGCGGTGCTGACTCCTTCGGAGACGGCGACGATGCAACGCTTGTGGCGGTCGAGCGTGGCGCGCACGTCGTCGATGAAACCGGCGGCGGAGAACGGCCGTTCCGGCACGTAGACCAGATGCGGGCCGCTGTCGGGATCGAGCTGCCAGGCTGCAGCCGCCGCGGTGAGGAAGCCGGCATGCCGACCCATTACGATGCCGACATAGATGCCGGGCAATGCGCGGAAATCGAGATCGACGGACAGGAAGGCGCCGGCGACGAATTCGGCCGCCGAGATGAAGCCAGGCGTGTGGTCGTTTTCCTCGAGGTCGTTGTCGATGGTTTTTGGCGCATGGACGAAAGCAATGCTGCCGCCGGCGGCGTCGGTCAGAATCTGCTGCGTGCCCGACGTGTCGTTGCCACCGATGTAGATGAAAGCGTCGGCGCCGGCCTTCTTCAACCCGTTGAGGATGACTTCGCAATAGGCAGCGTCGGGCTTGTCGCGTGTCGAGCCGAGCGCGGCACTCGGCGTGCCGGCGATCAGCCGCAGCCGGTCCTCGGGGATGGCGGAGAGGTCGACATAGTTGCCGTCACGAATGCCGCGCACGCCGTGGAGCGAGCCCAGCACCTTGGCGCCGGGATGGCGCTTGCGGACTTCCAGCGTGGCCCCGACAACCGTCTGGTTGATGACGGCGGTCGGGCCGCCGCCCTGTGCGATGACAAACGTTCCAGCCATGCTCGATCTCTCCCGGCGCTGTGGTTTTCAAGGCACCTTGGCCTAGCTTGCCGCATCGCGCAACGGGAGTTTCCAGCGGCGCCAAACCGCCGCACAGGATCAGACGACGACGACCGGGTTCTTCTTGGAAACGCGGCTGTAGAGGTCGATGATATCCTGGTTGATTAGGCGCACGCAGCCCGACGACATCGCCTGGCCAATGCTCGCCCATTCCGGCGAACCGTGTATGCGGTAGCCGGTGTCCTTGCCGTCCTGGTAGATGTAGAGGGCGCGTGCGCCGAGCGGGTTGATGAGGCCACCGGGCTGGCCGTTTTGCCATTTCACCAGTTCCGGCTTGCGCTGGATCATCTCCGGCGGCGGCGTCCAGGTCGGCCATTCCTTGCCGTACTGGATGTTGGCGCGGCCGGACCAGCGGAAGCCGTCCTTGCCGATGCCGACGCCGTAGCGGATGGCGTCGCCGCCCTCCTGCACCAGATAGAGCTTTCGCTCCTGCAGATGGACGACAATCGTGCCGGGCGCCTCGCCGGTCTCGTTGACGACGATCTGGCGGCGGAACTCCGGCTTGACCTTCTGATAGGGCACCGCCGGCACTTCGAAGCCGCCATCGTTGAGCGAAGCGTACATGACATCGGGGCCGGTGACGTTCTTGTCGACGCTGATCGCCGGACGGATCGGCCGCACCGAGCCGGTGACCGTGTCATCCAGCTGGAATTGCGGCAGCTCGAGCGTCGAAGTGCTGCAGCCGGCCATGCCGAGCAGCGTCATGGCGCCGGCCCCTGACAGGACGAAGCGGCGGGAATAGAGATGTTCGGTCTCGTTTGCGTCGCCATTTGCTGGCGGCGTCACATTCTGCGGCAACTCACGCATGCACCCAAACCCTACGCTGTCGGCGGGAAACACGGTCCGGCCGGATAGCAGGCAGTTTCGCCAAACATGGTTGAAAAAGGGTGAAGGCCCAACGACCGGCATTAAACTTGTGCCGCCAATAGCCGCAGCGGTCGGGCGAAATGGTCCGCCGTGCATTTTTGGGAGAGGGCTCTTTACATTCCTCCGCACACGAGGATTTATCCTTTTCTTTGCGCTCAAGGAGACAAAGATGTCGTTCGAAAACTGGGCCGCCTTCGCCGCCGCCTCCGCCGTGCTGCTCATCATTCCGGGCCCGACCATTCTTCTGGTCGTGTCCTATGCGCTGGGCCAGGGCTGGCGCACTGCCTTGCCGATGGCCGTCGGCGTGGCGCTGGGCGACTTCACCGCCATGACCCTGTCGATGCTGGGCATCGGCGCGCTGCTGGCCGCGTCGGCGACCGTGTTCACCATTCTGAAGCTGATCGGCGCCTGCTATCTGATCTATCTCGGGGTAAAACTGTTTCGCGCCGGCGGCGCGCTCAAAGCCGAACCACGCACAGATGCCGTCTCGGCCGCCAAGATGATGGCGCACGCCTGGCTGGTCACCGCACTCAACCCGAAGAGCATCACCTTCTTCGTCGCCTTCCTGCCGCAGTTCCTCAACCGGGAAGCCGATTTCTGGACACAGATGCTGATCTTCGAAGCGACCTTCCTGGCGCTCGCCTTCGCCAATGCCTTCGGCTACGCGCTGATCGCGGCGCGCGCCCGCAACGTCGTACGCAACCCCAAGGCGATCCGCATCTTCAACCGCACCGGCGGCACGCTGCTGGTCGGCGCCGGGATCGCCACGGTGGCGATGCGCTCGGGCAATTAGGAACTGCGGAGCATCAGGGCCGATATGGCAGTAAGAGATCCATTCGGCCTGATGTTTTCGGGCGCGACCGAGGCCGGGTTTTCACCCTACAGCCAGGCCGTTCATGAATTGCAATGCTTCGTCGGCGACCCGGTCGGCTCCGTTGACCGCGCCATATCGGCGGATCCCGGTTTCGTCATGGCGCATGTCTTCAAGGGGTATCTGTTCGGCCTCGCCACCGAACGCGAGGCAACGGCGGTCACCCAGGCATGCCATGCTGCGGCACTGCCGCTTGCCGCGACGCCGCGCGAACAGGCGCATGTGGCGGCCGTTGGCCACCTTGCCGAGGGACGCTGGCATGACGCCGCGCGCCTGCTCGAAGATATCGCCATCGACAACCCGCTCGACGCGGTGGCGTTGCAGGTCGGCCACCAGATCGACTTCTTCACCGGCAATGCCCGCATGCTGCGCGACCGTATCGGCCGCGCGCTGCCGTCCTGGCAGAGCGGCATGCCAGGTTACCACGCCATTCTCGGTATGCAGGCCTTCGGTCTGGAGGAGATGGGCGACTATATCAGAGCCGAAAGTTTCGGCCGACAGGCGATCGAGATCGAGCCGCGAGACGGCTGGGCGCAGCATGCGGTCGCCCATGTCATGGAGATGCAGAGCCGGCAACGGGACGGCATCGCCTGGATGCGCGCCAACCCCGAGGCGTGGACCAAAGAAAGCTTCCTGCAGGTGCATAATTGGTGGCATCTGGCGCTGTTCCACTACGATCTCGGCGAGACCGACGAGGTGCTCAAGCTCTATGACGGGCCGATCTATGGCGAGCGTTCGACGCTGGCGCTGAACATGGTCGACGCCTCTGCGATCCTGTGGCGGCTTTATCTCGGCGGTGTCGATGTCGGCGACCGCTGGGCAGCGCTCGCTGCCAACTGGGCGCCGAAGGCTGGAGCCGGCAATTACGCCTTCAACGATGCGCATGCGATGATGGCATTCGTCGGCGCCGGTCTCGAAGCGCCGGTCAAGATCTTGCTCGAAGCCCAGCACGAGGCGATGCGCGGCAGCGACGACAACGCCGCCTTTACCCGGGATGTCGGCCAGCCACTGACGGAAGGCATCAAGGCATTCGGCGAGGGCAATTACAGCGAAGCGGTGCGCCTGATTCGACCGATCCGCGCCATTGCCCATCGCTTTGGCGGCAGCCACGCCCAGCGCGATGTGATTGATCTCACGTTGATCGAGGCGGCGTTGCGCGCCGGCGACACAGCGCTTGCCCGGGCGTTGACGGCCGAGCGCGCACTGGCCCGGCCGGACAGTCCGCTGTCGGCGCTGTTTTCGCAACGCGCCGCCAATTTGTCAGAGAATTGACCCGCGGCGGATCTTGTTTTAAAAACTGGCAAGCCAGATTTTTTCGAGACCCGAAAAAATTAATGGCAATGGGAGGATTGCATGTATCTCGGCCTCGATCTCGGCACGTCGGGCGTCAAGGCGCTGTTGATCGATGCCGGGCAGAAGATCATCGGCTCCGGCCATGCTTCGCTTGACGTATCGCGGCCGCATCCCGGCTGGTCCGAACAAAACCCCACGGACTGGATCCGCGCCTGCGAGACGGCCATTGCCGAGCTGAAAGCCTCGCACCCGAAAGAGCTTGCCGCGGTCAAGGGCATCGGCCTTTCCGGCCATATGCATGGCGCCACCTTGCTCGATGCCGGCGACCAGGTGCTGCGCCCCTGCATTCTGTGGAATGATACGCGCAGCCACGCTGAGGCCGCGGCGCTCGATGCCGACCCGCGCTTTCGCCAACTCACCGGGAATATCGTCTTCCCCGGCTTCACGGCGCCGAAACTCGCCTGGGTGAAGAACAATGAGCCCTCCGTCTTCGCCAAAGTGGCGAAGGTGCTTTTGCCGAAGGATTTCCTGCGGCTGTGGCTGACCGGCGAGCATATCTCAGAAATGTCCGACTCGGCCGGCACCTCCTGGCTCGATGTCGGCAAACGGCGCTGGTCCCCCGAGTTGCTTGCGGCGACATCGCTCGACGAAAGGCAGATGCCGTCGCTGGTCGAAGGCACGGAGAAGGCCGGAGCCTTGCGCGCCGAACTGGCCGCCAGCTGGGGCATAGCATCGGGCACCCCGGTTGCCGGCGGCGCCGGCGACAATGCTGCTTCGGCCTGCGGCATGGGCACGGTCGGCGCCGGCCACGCTTTTGTGTCGCTGGGCACATCTGGCGTGCTGTTTGCCGCCAACGCTTCCTACCTGCCCAATCCGGCAAGTGCGGTCCACACCTTCTGCCATGCCCTGCCCAACACTTGGCACCAGATGGGGGTCATCCTGTCTGCGACCGACTCGCTGAACTGGCTGTCGGAGATTTCAGGCAAGAAGGCCGGCGAATTGACCGCCGAACTTGGCGATGTGCTGAAAGCGCCGAGCGGGGTGTCGTTCCTGCCCTATCTCTCGGGCGAGCGCACGCCGCACAATGATTCCGCCATTCGTGGGTCCTTCACCGGACTGGCGCATGAATCCGGCCGCGCAGTGCTGACGCAGGCCGTGCTAGAAGGCGTCGCCTTCGCCTTCCGAGACAGTCTCGAAGCCTTGAAGACGGCGGGCACGATCTTGACGCGGGTGACGGCGATCGGCGGCGGCTCGCGCTCGCGCTACTGGCTGAAGGCGATCGCCACGGCGCTGCAGGTGCCGGTGGACATTCCGGCCGACGGCGATTTCGGCGCGGCGTTTGGGGCGGCAAGGCTTGGGCTGATCGCTGCAATCGGAGCCGATCCGCTGGCGGTGTGTACGGCGCCGAGGACGGATGCGACGATCGAACCGGATGTCCCGCTTGGCGGGGCGTATGCCGATGCCTATCAGCGCTACCGGGCGCTGTATCCGGCGATCAAGGGCGCCATGGCGTGAGTGAGCGCGAGGCACCCCCCTCTGCCCTGCCGGGCATCTCCCCCGCAAGGGGGGAGATCGGCAGCGTCGGCGGGTATGCCAGTCTTGTAAGGTGGGTGATTAGCGAAGGCGTGGATGCCAGCCAATCTCCCCCCTTGCGGGGGAGATGCCCGGCAGGGCAGAGGGGGGTGTCTCGCGCCACCCTTAATCGATCACTGCGCCGACACCTTGTCGAGAAACCCGGTGACGCTCTTCAGACGGCCGTTCTCGATAACACCGATATCGGTGCCTTCGATAACCGACGGCACGCCTTCCGGCCCAAGATTCCACGAGAAGCGGATGCGGTCGCCAAACCCGTCCGGCTGGCCGTTCAGCGAGAACCGGAAGCCGGCGAAGCGCTGCTGTACACCGTCGATCAGCTTGGCTACGCCGGCATGGCCGTCGCCTTGCATCAGCGGATCGCGGTAGCTGACGTCTTCCGTGAAGGTGGCCTTGAGCAGTTCGGCGCGGCGATCCGCATCGGCCTCGTTCCAGGCGGTGATGTAGTTCTGGGCGATCGTGTTGAGGTCGGTCATGGTCTGTCTCCTTCGTTGAGTGGCTTTGACACGAGCCTTTTCACCCCGAGCGAGAGCGAAACCAATTACGCCTGAGGTAATCAGGGCGAACTATTCGAGAGAGGACAGAAATCATGAGCAGCGGATTTTTCGGCGACATCAAAGCGATCAAGTATGAGGGGCCGGATTCGATCAACCCGCTGGCCTACCGCTTCTACAATCCCGACGAGGTGGTGGCCGGCAAACGGCTGGAAGACCATCTGCGCTTCGCCGTCGCCTACTGGCATTCTTTCGCCTGGCCGGGCGGCGATCCCTTTGGCGGCCAGACCTTCGACCGGCCCTGGTTTCCCAAGGCTGGCGGCGTCGACACGATGGAACTGGCCAAACTGAAAGCCGACGTCGCCTTCGAGATGTTCTCGCTGCTCGGCGCGCCCTATTTCTGCTTCCACGACGCCGACGTGCGGCCGGAAGGCAAGGATTTCTCCGAAAGTGCCGCGCGGCTCGACGAGATCGCCGACTATTTTGCCGCCAAGATGAAGAAGACCGGCGTCAAACTGCTCTGGGGCACGGCCAACCTGTTCTCCAACCGCCGCTTCATGTCGGGCGCCGCCACCAATCCCGATCCGGATGTCTTCGCCTATGCGGCGGCGACGGTGAAAAGCTGCATCGACGTCACGAAGCGGCTGAAGGGCGAGAATTATGTACTGTGGGGCGGGCGCGAGGGCTATGAAACGCTGCTCAACACCGATCTTGCCCGCGAGCAGGAGCAGGCTGGGCGCTTCCTCAGTCTCGTCGTCGACTACAAGCACAAGATTGGCTTCAAAGGCACGATCCTGATCGAGCCGAAGCCGCAGGAGCCGACCAAGCATCAGTACGACTACGACGTTGCCACGGTCTACGGCTTCCTCAAGCGCTTCGGGCTGGAGAAGGAAGTGAAGCTGAACATCGAGCAGGGCCACGCGATTCTTGCCGGCCATTCCTTCGAGCACGAGCTGGCGCTGGCCAATGCGCTCGGCGTCTTCGGCTCGATCGACATGAACCGCAACGACTACCAGTCGGGCTGGGACACCGACCAGTTCCCCAACAATGTGCCCGAGATGGCGCTGGCCTATTACCAGGTGTTGCAGGCCGGCGGCTTCAAGACCGGCGGCACCAATTTCGACGCCAAGCTGCGCCGCCAGTCGCTCGACCCGCAGGACCTGCTGATCGGCCATATCGGCGGCATGGATTCCTGCGCACGAGGCCTCAAGGCAGCCGCCAAGATGGTCGAGGACAAGGCGCTGTCGGGTCCGCTGGCCGAGCGCTATGCCGGTTGGAACACGGCCGAGGGTAAGGCGATGCTGTCGGGCAAGCGCTCGCTGGAAGACATCGCCGAGCGCGTGGTGAAGAAGAAGATCGAGCCGCAGCCACGCTCCGGCCGCCAGGAGTTGCTGGAAAACATCGTCAACCGCTACGTCTGAGGGCGGAAAGCCGATTCGTTGTGCTCAAGGGTGGCTGGATAACATTCCGGCCGCCCCGGAATGGGGTTTGCGCAAGACCCTATCCGACGACAAGGGTTTGCCCTTTGGCGCCCCTCAATGACCTCGCTCTTGCCTTCAAACTGCCGTCACGTATCTCGTATAAGGATGCGGTTGTGGCGGGTGAAAAGGAAGGAGGCGAACCGATATGCAGCATGAACGCGAAATCGACGCCCTGCTCTCATCCGGCGAGACCGGATCGATCATCGACCGGCTGATGGCGCTGCCGCGGCCGACCGACAGCGTGAAAAACGAATGGGATCGTGCTGTCAGCAGCCGATTTGAACTCCGTCTGGCGAGGCAGATGCGCTCGCAGATGGACGCCGGCAGCGATCGACAGAACGCAGCCTGATCTCCCTTTGTCTGTGCATGTCGTAATCCCAAAACCGCGACACACTTTTGGGCGACATGCATCAACCTCGGCGCAGCCTGACCGGGGCTTCGCCGAACGCTCTTGAAAACGCTCTGGAAAATGCCGCGGCGGACGAGAACCCCGTCCGCCCGGCAATATCCGCCATGGCGATCCGCGTGTCGACCACCAGCCGCCGCGCCGCGCCCAGCCGCAGCCTGAGATAATATGCGCCCGGCGTCTCGCCGATCGACTTGCGAAAAATGCTCTCCAATGTCCGCGCCGTCACCCCGGCGCGTTTTGCCACCGCGTCGATGGTCAGCGGCTGGTCGACATGCGATTCCATCAGCCGGATAGCCTGCGCCAGACGCGGGTCGTAGCCGTCGAGCCGGCCGAGCGAGACCAGCGGCTGCGCGTCGGTCGCGGCGCGCGCCTGGTCGTAGATGAAGACGCTGGCGACATCGAGCGCGACGGCCATGCCGAGCCGGGTGCGGATCAGATGCAGCATCAGGTCGAAGGTCGGCGACGCCCCGCCCGAGGTGAACACCGGTCCGTCGATGACGTAGCGGTCCGGACGCACGTCGACGCCGGGAAAGGCGGAGGAAAAATCCTCCATGTCTTCCCAATGGGTGGTGGCGCTGCGGCCTTCGAGGAGGCCGGCGCGCGCCACCAGCCATGTGCCGGCCTCGACGCCGCCGCAGGCGCGAGCCGCGCGGGCCGCTCGCCGTAATCCGGAAAGCAGAGCCGATGTCGCGTAATTCTGGGTGCCGAAGCCGGCGACGACGACAAGCACGTCGGTCGGCTCGGCCGCATCGAAGTGGCCCCTGACCGCCACCGGCAGGCCGCATGTGGTGACCGGCGCCTCGCCGGTGACCGAGACCAGTTTGAAATCGAACAGCGTCTCGCCTGAGATGCGGTTGGCGGCGCGCAGCGGGTCGACGGTCGACGCCACGCACATGATGGACGAGCCTGAAAACACCAGCAGCGTCACCTTGAGCGGCGATCGCTCAGCGCGAAAAATGGTCGGTTTTTCGCTTTTGATCATGAGAGCTTCGTAAATCGCAAAACAGTTTCCGGCAAGTCGGGCATTGTTGGGTCTGTTTCTATGGGAGGAGATGTCCATGCCGCTCGCGATGAACCGTGAGGTTTTCATTACCTGTGCCGTGACCGGGTCCGGCGGCTCGCAGGACCGCTCCCCGCATGTGCCACGCTCGCCCAAGCAGATCGCCGATTCGGCGATCGATGCGGCCAAGGCCGGTGCCGCCATCGTCCACTGCCATGTCCGCGACCCCGAGACCGGCAAGCCGCGCCGCGATATCCATCTCTACCGCGAAGTGACGGACCGCATCCGCGCGGCAGAAGTCGACGTGATCCTGAACCTGACCGCCGGTATGGGCGGCGACATGGTGTTCGGCTCACCGGAAGCGCCGCTGCCGCTCAATGAAAAAGGCACCGACATGGGCGGCGCCACCAACCGCATGGAACATGTGCGCCAGTGCCTGCCGGAAATCTGCACGCTGGATTGCGGCACCATGAACTTCGCCGAGGCCGATTATGTCATGACCAACACGCCCGGCATGCTGCGCGCCATGGGCGGCATGATGACGGCGCTCGGCGTCAAGCCGGAGATCGAAGCTTTTGATACCGGCCACCTCTGGTTCGCCAAGCAGCTGGTCGAAGAAAAGGTCTTGAATCCCGACGCGCTGGTGCAGCTCTGCATGGGTGTGCCGTGGGGGGCGCCGGACGACCTCAACACGTTCATGGCCATGGTTAACAACGTGCCGTCGACCTGGAACTGGTCGGCCTTCGCCATCGGCCGCAACCAGATGGCCTATGCAGCCGCTGCAGTGCTCGCCGGCGGCAATGTCCGCGTCGGTCTCGAAGACAATCTCTGGCTCGACAAGGGCGTGCTGGCCACCAATGCGCAACTGGTCGAGCGCGCCGCCAGCATCGTCACCAATCTCGGCGCCAGGATTCTGGGACCCGAGGAAGTGCGCAAGAAGCTCAACCTGACCAAACGGGCGCCGATCGCAGCAGCTGCGTAAAACGGGAGCGGATCATGGCTACCGTCAAATTCACTGCGATGAAGGATGGCGACAGGCAAGACTACGAGTTCCTGACCGCCCATGAGATCGACTATGCCGCCAGGACCGGCGAGCGGCTGCTCGACGCTTTGGTGCAGCTCGACGAAGGCCTGTCCGGCTACAAGATCACCCGGCTCGGCCATTCGCTGCAGGCGGCGACTCGTGCCTGGCGCGACGGCGCCGACACCGACTGGATCGCCTGCGCGCTGCTGCACGACATCGGCGACATCTACGCTCCCTACAATCACGACGAATACGCCGCCTCGATCCTGAAACCTTTCGTGCGCGAACAATGCACCTGGGTGGTGGAAAAGCATGGCGACTTCCAGCGGCTCTATTACGCGCATCATCTCGGCGGCAACCGCCATGCTCGCGACCGCTTCACCGGCCATGCCTATTTCGACGATTGCGACCAGTTCTGCGAACGCTGGGACCAGTCGAGCTTCGACCCGGACTACGACACGCTGCCGATCGCATTCTTCCGCCAGTTCGTGCTCGAAGTATTCGCCCGCAAGGCCTACGACCCCTCCGTGATCCGCTCCGGCGAGCGCGTGCCTCTCATCGACCCTCAAACAGCCAAGACAAGAACCGGAGCCTGACCATGAGCATCATCAACAAGGCAGCCGCCATTGGCGGCGGTGTCATTGGCGCCGGCTGGGTGGCGCGGCTGCTGCTCAACGGCATCGACGTGTCGATCTTCGATCCGGACCCGGAAGCGTCGCGCAAGGTCTCGGAAGTGATGAAGGGCGCGCGCCGCGCCTACAGGCAGATGGTTCCCGGCGGCCTGCCCAGGGAAGGCAGACTGACCTTTGCCAAGACCATCGCCGAGGCGGTGGCCGACGCCGATTTCATCCAGGAGAGCGTGCCGGAGCGGCTCGACCTCAAACACCGCGTACTGGCCGAGATCGATCTCTACGCGCCGGCCAACGCCATTGTCGGCTCGTCCACCTCGGGCATCAAGCCGACCGACATGCAGGTGGCGATGAAGAAGCATCCGGAGCGTCTGGTTGTCGGACATCCCTTCAACCCGGTCTATCTGCTGCCGCTGGTCGAGATCGTCGGTGGCGAACAGACCTTTCCAGAGGCGATCGAGGTCGCAAAGGAGATCTATGCATCGATCGGCATGAAGCCGGTGGTGATCCGCAAGGAGATCGAGGCCTTTGTCGGCGACCGCCTGCTCGAAGCGGCGTGGCGTGAGGCGCTGTGGCTGATCAAGGACGGCATCTGCACGGTCGAGGAACTCGACGACATCATGCGCTATGGCTTCGGCCTGCGCTGGGCGCAGATGGGCATGTTCCAGGTCTACCGCGTCGCCGGCGGCGAGGCCGGCATGCGCCACTTTATGGCGCAGTTCGGGCCGTGCCTGAAATGGCCGTGGACCAAGCTTATGGACGTGCCGGAGTTCAACGACGAGCTGGTCGATCTTATCGCCACCCAGTCGGACGACCAGGCGCACGGCCTGTCGATCCGCGAACTGGAAAAGATCCGCGACGACAATCTGGTCGCGATCATGGATGCTCTGTCGAAACAGAACAAAGGCAAGGGCTGGGGCGCCGGCGCCTTGCACAAGGACTATACCAGGCAGTTGGCCAAGCTGGCGGCGAAGAAGCCGGCCGCATCCAGGGCCGCAGAAAAGGCCAAGGCATCGAAGCCGGTGAAGAAGGCGGAAAAGCCGAAGAAAAAGAAGAAGGGCTGAGGACCATGGATTTCGGTCTTTCGGAGGAACAGAAGCTCATCGTCGAGACGACGCGCGCGTTCGTCGAGAATGAGCTTTACCCGCATGAACGCGAGGTCGAGCGCACCGGCGTGCTGCGCCGCGAGTTGATCGAGGAGATCAAGGTCAAGGCAATCGAAGCCGGGCTCTATGCGGCCAACATGCCGGCCGATGTCGGTGGCGCCGGCCTCGATACGGTGACTTGGCTGCTCTACGAGAAGGAACTCGGCCGCGCCAACTATGCGCTGCACTGGACCTGCGTCGCGCGCCCCTCCAACATCCTGCTCGCCGGCACGCCCGAGCAGCGCGAAAAGTACCTGTTCCCGTGCATCCGCGGCGAGAAGTGGGACTGCCTGGCGATGACCGAGCCCGGCGCCGGCTCCGACCTGCGAGGCATGAAGGCGACCGCGGTGCAGGACGGCGACGACTGGGTCCTTAACGGCACCAAGCATTTCATCTCCCATGCCGATCTCGCCGATTTCGCGATTTGTTTCATGGCTTCGGGCGAGGAAGAAACGCCGCGCGGCAAGCGCAAGAAGATCACCGCCTTCTTCGTCGACAAGGGCACCAGGGGGTTCACCGTGCGCGACGGCTACCGCAACGTCTCGCATCGCGGCTACACCAATGCCATCCTCGAATTCGACGATTGCCGCCTGCCGGGAGCCCAAGTTCTCGGCGAAGTGCACAAGGGTTTCGACGTCGCCAATTCCTGGCTCGGCGCCACGCGCCTGCAGGTCGGCGCCACCTGCCTCGGCCGCGCCGAGCGGGCGCTCGGTCATGCCATCGAATATTCGGCGCAGCGCCAGCAGTTCGGCCAGCAGATCGGCAAGTTCCAGGGCGTGTCGTTCAAGCTCGCCGACATGGCGACGGAATTGAAGGCGGCGGACCTGATGGTGTTCGAAGCCGGCTGGAAGTACGATCAGGGCACCGTCACCGATCAGGACATGGCCATGGCGAAGCTGAAGGCTACCGAAATGCTCGCCTTCGTTGCCGACGAAGCCGTCCAGATCCATGGTGGCATGGGGCTGATGGACGACCTGCCGCTGGAACGCATCTGGCGCGACGCCCGCGTCGAGCGCATCTGGGAAGGGACATCGGAAATCCAGCGCCACATCATTTCGCGGGCGCTGCTGCGCCCGTTCGGGGCATAACCCATGCACAAGCTTGAGCGTCTGTTGCGCCCAAAATCCATCGCGGTGTTCGGCGGGGCCCAGGCCGCCGCCGTCGTCGCCCAATCGATCAAGATGGGCTTTGTCGGCGAAATCTGGCCGGTGCATCCGAACAAGGACGAGGTCGCCGGCCGCAAGGCCTATCGCTCGGTCGCCGAATTGCCCGGGGCGCCCGACGCCGCCTTTGTCGGCGTAAACCGGCATCTCACCATCGAGGTGATCAAGGCGCTGGCCAAGCGTGGCGCCGGCGGCGCCGTCTGTTTTGCCGCGGGCTTTCTTGAGACCGAGGCCTATGACGATGACGGCGAGCGGCTGCAGGCCGAACTGGTGGCTGCCGCGGGCCAGATGCCGATCATCGGGCCGAACTGCTACGGCCTGATCAACTATGCCGATGGCGCGCTGCTATGGCCCGACCAGCATGGCGGCATCAGGCTGCCCGAAGGCGCCAAGGGCGTCGCCATCATCACCCAGTCCTCCAACATCGCCATCAACATGACGATGCAGAAGCGCGGCCTGCCGATCGCCTTCCTGATGACCGCCGGCAACCAGGCGCAGACCGGCCTCTCCGAAATGGCGCTCGGCCTGATCGAGGACGAGCGCGTCACCTCGCTCGGCCTGCACATCGAAGCCTTCGATTCGGTAGCCGGCTTCGAGAAGCTGGCGGCGCGGGCGCGCGAACTGAAGAAGCCGATCATCGCCATGAAGGTCGGCCGGTCCGAACAGGCCAGGCAGGCGACCGTCTCGCACACAGCTTCGCTCGCCGGTTCGGATGCCGCTTCGGGCGCTTTCCTGCGGCGGCTCGGCATTGCGCGCGTCGATTCCATCCCCGCCTTTATCGAGGCGCTGAAGCTTCTGCACGTCACAGGACCACTGCCCGGCTATAGACTGTCATCGATGAGTTGCTCGGGCGGCGAAGCCTCTGTCATGGCCGACAGCGCCGAAGGCCGCTGGGTCAATTTCCCGGAGCTCACCAGGAAGCACCGCGCCCATGTCAAATCGACGCTCGGGCCGCTGGTCGCGGTCGCCAACCCGTTGGACTATCACACCTTCATCTGGAACAACGAACCGGCGATGACCGCCACCTTCACCGCCATGGTGTCGGGCGGTTTCGACCTCAACATGCTGGTGCTCGACTTTCCACGCCCCGACCGCTGCTCGGTCACCGACTGGTGGGCGACGCTGCGCGCCTTCGAATCGGCGCTGAAGACCAACAAGGCGCATGGCGCGATCGTATCGTCGCTGCCGGAGAACCTGCCGGAGGAATACACCGCCGAGCTGATGGCGCGCGGCATGGTGCCGTTGTTCGGTATTTCCGAGGCCATGGATGCCGCAGGTGCGGCGGCCTTCATCGGCTGGGCCTGGGCCGAGCCGCAGGCGCAGCCGATCGACACGTCGGCTGCAGGTGCTGCCGGCGGTGACCATGTCACCCCTGACGAGGCCGAAGCCAAGGCGCGGCTGATCAAGGCCGGCTTGCCGGTGCCGAAGGCAGAACGTGCCGCTAACGCTGTCGAGGCCGTCATCTCATCCATGGCGCTCGGCTTCCCGGTGGCGCTGAAGGCGCTCGGAGTTACCCACAAATCGGAAGTCGGCGCGGTCAGGCTGAACCTCAAGGACGCCGAATCCGTGAGCACGGCGGCGCATGATCTGCTGCCGCTCGGCACCGGCCTCTATGTCGAGCGCATGGTGCGCGACGGCGTTGCCGAGTTGATCGTCGGCTTCACCCGCGACCCGATGTTCGGCGCCGTCATGACGCTGGGCACCGGAGGCGTGCTGGTCGAGCTGTTGCGCGACAGCGTCACGCTGATGCTGCCGGCGACGCGCGACGACATCGAGGCGGCCCTGCGTGGCCTTAAACTGTTTCCGCTGCTGGACGGCTATCGTGGCCGGCCCAAGGCCGATGTCGGGGCTGCCATCGACGCCATCGCGGGCATTGCCGGCTTCGTGCAGACGAATGCCGGAGAGATCGAGGAACTCGACATCAACCCGCTGATCGTCTGCGCCGAGGGCAAGGGCGCCTGGATCGCCGACGCGCTGCTGGTGCTGGGAGAGAAGAAGAATGTCTGACGTCATTTCCACCCGCCGCGAGGGCACCATCATCGAGGTCACGCTCGACCGGCCCAAGGCCAACGCCATCGACCTCAAGACCTCGCGGCTGATGGGCGAGACCTTCAAGGCGTTCCGCGACGATCCCGGATTGCGCGTCGCCATCGTCAAGACCGCCGGCGACAAGTTCTTCTGCGCCGGCTGGGATTTGAAGGCAGCCGCCGGTGGCGACGCGGTCGACGGCGACTATGGCGTCGGCGGTTTTGCCGGCCTGCAGGAGCTGCGCGACATGAACAAGCCGATCATTGCCTGCGTCAACGGCATGGCGGTGGGCGGCGGCTTCGAGCTAGCGCTGTCCTGCGACCTCATTTTCGCCTCCGACCATTCCTCCTTCGCCCTGCCCGAAATCCGCGCCGGCACGCTGGCTGATGCCGCGACGATCAAGCTGCCCAAGCGCATTCCCTATCATGTCGCCATGGACCTTCTGCTCACCGGCCGCTGGATGGATGTGGCGGAAGCGCATCGCTGGGGGCTGGTCAACGAAGTGCTGCCCAAGGACAAGCTCGAGGAGCGCGTCTGGGAGATCGCAAGGCTGCTCGCCAGCGGCCCGCCGCTGGTGTTCGCCGCGATCAAGGAGACGGCGCGGGTGGCGGAGGCGCTGACCTTCCAGGACGCGATGAACCGCGTGACGCGCCGGCAATTGGCGACGGTCGATGCGCTGTATGGCTCGGAGGACAATATGGAAGGGTTTCGTGCGTTCGCAGAAAAGCGCGACCCGGTGTGGAAGGGGAAGTAGCCTCTTTACCCTCCCCTCGATGGGGAGGGTCGGACCGAAGGTCCGGGGTGGGGTGATGCGCCACCCCCCCCATCAAGGGGGAGGTAAAGGAGCTGCATGACCGACTACAAAACCCTCATCGATGCCGAGACCTGGGCCTTCATCGAGCGGACCAATTCCTATTACCCGCCCGATACGATCGACTACACCATCGCCCAGCAGCGTGCGATTTATGACCGGATGTGCCGCGAGTTCTTTGCCGGCTATCCCAATGGTGTGACGGCGGAAACGACTTTCATTGCCAACCGATCACACGACATCCCGATCCGCATCTATCGCAGCGCTACCCCGAACACGGCGGCGATGGTGCTCTACATCCATGGCGGGGGTTTCATCCTCGGCGGCCTAGACAGCCATGACGATGTCTGCGCCGAGCTCTGCGCCCGCACCGGTTACGAGGTGGGTTCCATCGATTACCGGCTGGCGCCGGAGCATTTGCACCCGGCCGCTTTCGACGATGCTTTACGTGCCTTCGAATGGGCAGCCAAAACCTACGACCGCCCTATTCTGCTGTGCGGCGACAGCGCCGGCGGCAATCTCTGCGCGGCTGTTGCTCACGCAAGGCGTGGCCATGCCAAAAAGCCGATCGGCCAGGTGCTGATCTATCCGGGCCTCGGCGGCGACCGTTCGAAGGGCTCGTATGTCACGCACGCCGAAGCACCGATGTTGACCATGCGCGATCTCGAATTCTACAAGCACATCCGCACCGGCGGCGCTGACGGTACTGGTGACATCACCTTGTCGCCGCTCGCCGACACCGATTTCACCAAACTGCCGCCAACCGTGCTGATCACCGCGCAATGCGACCCGCTGTCGTCCGACGGCGAGGCCTACCGCGACCGCATCCTTACCGCAGGCGGACACGCCAGCTGGTCCGAGGAGCCGGGGCTGGTGCATGGCTATCTCCGGGCCAGGCACACGGTCGGCCGGGCCCGCGCCTCCTTCAGCCGCATTGTCGAGGCGGTTTCCGTGCTGGGCAAGGGCGACTGGATCTGGTGATCCGGCTCAACCGCGGACAAAGGCGATCAGCGCCTCGGCCATGCGATCGTTGAACTCCCGGCGAAAGCGGTTTTTCTTCAGCCATTCCGGATTTGAGCCGACGGTCTTGTTGGCATCGACGACAATACCTTTGCCGTCGACGATGAAATAGTCGATGGCGCCGAAATCCAGATTGAGCCTTTGCCGCACCGCCAGCACCTCCGGCGGGACGGCGCCGCCCACCTCATTGCTCAGGATTTTTGAGCCGGCGCACAACACATCGTCGTAGACCTGCCGCATGTTGACCTCGGCACCGAGCAGGAACATGTAGCGGTGCTTGACGATGGGCAGGTCGAGCGTATCGAAAGCGAACTTTTCCACCATCAGGCGATTGTTGCGCCATACATCCCGCGGAACCTCGCCGATCGTCTGGTAGACCTTATAGGGCGGGCACAGGCGGTCCTTGTAGCCGGGTTCGAAGAGCTTGCGGATGGCATGCGCGCTCCTGGTCAGGCCGTTGCGATGCTGCCACCAGCGCTGCTCTGGTCGGCCCCTGGAGTTGAGGACCGTCTTGACGACAACCGGCCCCTCGTGGCTGTCGCCTGCCTCCAGCTTCAGTGTCGAATAAAGGTGCCGGTGGATGGACAGCGCGCGGCCATTGATGGTGCGGTCGTAGAGGTGGCCGAGCCCGCGGTACGTTGGCGGCACGACTGTCAGGTCGACATGCAGAAAGGCCACCGGCGCCCGATCTCGGCCGGCTGGCCGGTCGAGCAGGCGCACTTTCAATCCAGCCTGTTCCAGGTAAGGCAGCAACTGCGCGATGCTATAGCTCCGCACCAGTCGGAAATTGCGCAGGCTCTCTACATAGACATCGAGATCGGCGGCAGACACCGAACGCTATTCCTTGATATCGACGCCCGAGAAATCATGGTGATCAAAGGGGTCCATGACATAGCCCGTCACCTGTTCGCGCATCGGCATCGAGACCACGGAGTGGGCGATAGCGACCCACGGCATCTGCTCCCTGAAGATCGTTTGCGCCTGCGAATAGAGTTTTGCGCGGGCAGCGGGATCGACGATCCCGGCTGCCTGCTTGAGCAGATCGTCGAAGGCCGGAAAACACCAGTTGGCACGATTGGTGGTGCCGACGCCGGCACAGCCAAGCGGCACCGACAGGAAGTTGTCGGGGTCGCCATTGTCGCCGGTGAAGCCGAACAGCATGGCGCCGTCGCGGTCGCGTGACTTCGAGCGCGCAAGGTATTCTGTCCACTCATACGTCACGACTTCCACGTTGACACCGATCTTTGCCAGGTCGGACTGGATCATTTCGGCCATACGCTGCGCATTCGGGTTGTAGGGACGCTGCACCGGCATCGCCCAGATCTTCATGTGCAGGTCTTTTACGCCGGCATCGGCGAGCCCCTGCCTGGCGGCAGCGGGGTCGAAGACATGATTGGGGCTCGTCTTGTCATAGGCCCAGGAGGTCGGCGGCAGCGGATTGCGTGCGACTTCACCGGTGCCGCGGAACACGACGTCGACCAGCGCCTGCGTGTCGATGGCAATGGCGATCGCCTTCCTCACCCTTGGATCGTCGAAGGGCTTCTGCAAGGTGTTGAAGGCGAGGTATCCCGTATTGAGGCCCTCCTGCCGCATGACCTTGATTCCGGGCGTCGCCTTGATCGCCTCCAGGTCGGCCGGATTTGGATAGGGCATGAGATCGCATTCGCCGGCGCGCAGCTTTTCCATGCGAATGCTGGCATCGGTGGCAATGGCGAAGACGAGATCGTCGATCTTCGGCTTGCCGCGCCAGTAGTCCGGATTGGCCTTGTAGCGGATGACTGCATCCTGCTGGTAGTCGACAAGCTGGAACGGACCCGTCCCGACCGGCTTCAGCGCCAAGTCGAGAAGCCGCTTCTCTGCGACGAGCTTGTCGGCATATTCCTTGGAAACGACCGAAGCGAAATCCATCGCCAGGTCGGCAAGCATCGGCGAATGCGGCGCCTTCAGCGTCATCACCACAGTATGGTCGTCAAGCTTGCGCCAACCGGCGACAAGATCCGGCATGCCGATGCCGTCGAAGTAAATGTACTGGCGTTTGGCGTAATTGTTGAACGGGTTCTGCGCGTTGGCCTGCCGGTCGAAGGTGAACAGCACGTCATCGGCATTGAAGTCGCGACTAGGCGTAAAGCCCTCGACGATGTGGAATTTCACGCCCTGCCGCAGGTGGAATGTGTAGGTGAGGCCATCGTCGGAAATCTCCCAGCTTTCGGCAAGGCCGGGGCGCACCTTGGTGGTGCCGGGCTCGAACTCGACCATGCGGTTGTAGAGAGCGGTGGCCGAGGCGTCGCGGGATCCGGAGGCGAGTGCGGGATCGAACGTATCGGGGCTAACCTCGGTGCAGTAGACCAAGGTCTTGGCTACGGATTGATGGACCGGCAACGCACATGGAAAAAGCGCCGCCAGCAAGAGAACGAAGTGCCTGCGTGTCATGATCCCCCCAGGGTTGGGAAGACGCTAGCAGAAGCCGGCACTGACGGTAAGTAAGCCGGCCGGTCTTTCGCGCGCCAAGACTGTTTTCCACCTTGAGTTGACACAAGGAATTGGCCGCGCCTCTGTGAAATGGCGGACAGACCCGGCCGCCGTTTTGCATGAACCTTTCCGCTTCAGCCTGCGACTGACGACCAGGCGCCGCATGGTGCGGGCCGGAAAGGATGCCCCCATGACCAGGACCCCAGAGGCTCCACGGTCTCCGGGACCAACGCAAGCTCAGCGCGACCACCGCCTTCGGGATGGAGTCGATGCGCTGGGCTTTCGGCTGATTCCGTTGACCCTGCGCAGGAGCAGGCGTATCGTGAAGATGAGGAAAGCAGACAATTCGATCAGGGACGAACGTGCCGGAACGCCGCGCCTTGCCCTGTTTCGCGCGGCCGGACCGGATGTTCCTCCCGAAAACTTCGGGGGGAGTTTTATGTCCTGCGATCGCGGCGCGTCCATGTCGTCTCCAAGCGGCGGTTTGCGCCGTTCGCTCCATCTGGCCGGCGGTTTGCTTGCCCTGGCGCTGAGCGCCACGCTCTGGTTGGACACAGCCGCCCAAGCGCAGGAAACCCAGATCATCTATCCCGGCTCGATGGCGGTCACCGGATTTTCCGGCACCGTCATTCCCAATTTCGACTCTGCCGATTCCGAAAGGGGGGGGCTGCCGCCCGGCGTCGACCCGGTCGACGAAACCTTCATCGACACGACGCGCGCCACCTTGCGCGTCTTCGACGTTTCGGCGCTCGGCGGACCGGCTTCCGGCCAGCTCGTCTACACGCCGCCGCCTTTCGAGGTGACGGCCGAACAGATCGGCCAGGTGTTCGCCATTACCTATGATGACGGTGTGCGCGACGGCGTTCCCACGGGCGTCCCCAACCTCTATGCCGGCGCGACCTCGCTGCACGGCATCCGTATCGTCACCCCGGACGAAGATGCCGACGGTCGGCCCGAGCGACAGCGCCGCGGAACCGCAGGCGCCGTCTTCATGGACGGCCAGTTCGGCACCGAAAGCGGTGGCGGTCCGGGCACGATCTGGAAGATCGACGGCATCACCGGCGCGGTCTCCAAATTCGCCGACATTGACACCAACAGCGGTTCCGGCATCGGCGACATCAGCTTCGACAGCAATCACCGCGAGTTCTTCGCCAGCGACCTCGACACGGGCTTCATCCACCGCCTCGACGCCAACGGCACGCTGATCGACACATTCGATCACGGCGTTGCCGGGCGGCCGGCGCATGGGCTGGCTCCCGTCGCCGATGACGGTGCGGTGATGGACATACAGGGTGCTGCCTTCGACTCGGAAGACCCCGACACATGGGGCTACACGCAGGACGAACGCCGCGTCTGGTCCGTCGCCTATCATGGCGGCCGGCTCTATTATTCGGTCGGCGAAAAGGCCGAGATCTGGTCGGTTGGCATTGCCCGCGATGGCAGCTTTGCCGGTGATCCGCGCTGGGAGCTGACGGTCAAGGCCGACAAGGACTACGCCGTCACCGACATCGCCTTCGACAACCAGGGCTTCATGTATCTGGCGCAGCGCGGCCCGGTCGAGAATCGCTACGATTACAGCCAGTTCGCCGATTCCGGCAAGGGCGAGGTCATCCGCTACTGGCGCGAAAACCCGGACGATCCGGCGACGGAATCGGTCTGGGTGGAAGAGCCGCAGGAATATGCGGTCGGCTTCCCGCAAGGCAACCGGCAGTCGGCCGGTGGGCTCGACCTGCAATATGGCTATGACGCCGACGGCAATCTCGACACCGGCGTGTGCACCGACACGCTGGTCAACACCGGCGACAAGCTGCGCGACAACCCGACACTTGCCGACCAACTCGCCGCCGGCGGGCCGCTTGCCGTGCACGGCGTGCAGATCACGCCGACGCCGTTGGTCAAGCCGGCCAACGTGCCGCCATTCGGCTCGTGGTTCCTCGACTTCGACGGCTATTTCGAAGACCCGGAAGTGGAAGGCCATGTCGGCGACGTCGAGGTCTGGCACCCCTGCGAAGGCCGTGCCGGCTATTATGAAGAGATCCCCGGCGGTTATCTGCCGCCGTTCTATCCGCCGGACTTCCCACCGCCCGGCGATCTGCCTCCGTGCATCGATGTCGAGGATGTTCAGTTCTACTGCACGCCTCGCGGCCTCCAGGCCGACCTCTATCTCCATGACCATGCCGGCTTTGGCGGCGATTCGATCAAGGTCCAGCCTTCCAGTGAGACAAAGTCCAGGACACCAGGCGTCGGGGTGACATCACCCCAGTCGCATGCTCCCGGCAAGCCTTACACGGTCGACATCACCGGCCATTCTCCGGGCGACAGAGTCGATGTTGGACTTTGCTTCTACAGGCAGTCCGACAAGGACAAGGGTGGCTACTACCCTTGCTGCAAGATGACTTTGCCGCTCAGAACCCCAACCGTCAGCTGCGAACGTTGAGGAGGGGAAGATGAAAAATCTCGCACTTTCCCCGACCGCGAAGAGCAGTCAATCCACCGGCAAGCAGCCAACCGTCATGGAGACCATCATGAAACCCCTGTCATATGCCAGGCGCGGCGCGCGCTGGCTGATGGCGGCCGGTATCGCGGTCGCCATGTTCACCCCTGTGGCAAGCCACGCCGAAGATGCAGTCCCGATCACTCCGGAACTGCGGCTCGACCTGGACAATTCAAAAATCGTCAATCCGAGGCCGGAACGGATCGTGCCGTTCTTCACCAAAACAGGCACACAGAGGAGCTGCGACTACGTCGTCTACTCTCTGAGCTTTGGCCTGCGCGGCGACTCGCAAGGCTTTGCCGACCCAAGCTTTTCGGCCAGGCTGAAGAAACTCCAACTCGACTTCAAGGATCAGCTTCCGCACGGTCTTGCGATCGTCAACGTCAACGTGTCCGGCGACGGCACGGATGCGTCTGGCGGACCGCTGCCGGGTGCGACAATCAGCACCTCGGCTAATCCGAACGGTACGGCGACGGTTTCCGATTTCCGGATTTCCGCCACCGATCTCGACGGCGCTGGGGCTGGCAATGAACGCGTCATCAATTTCAAGATCACCGCCAAGATCGACCATGCGGCGTTTCCTTCGCCGACCATCGTCGACAACCAGGGCATGATCAAGGTGACGCCGGGCGTCGGCACGGGGGCCATCATCCCGTCGCAGGATCCGGGCAAGCCCGACGATGGAGACTACAAGACCGGGGCCAAGACCTCGATCAAGATCGACCTCACCAACTGTGACAAGCGGCCTCCGCCTCCCGACCGGGAATGTTTCAAGGTGGAGCGCGGCACGGTCGATTGCGTGCAAGGCGGCGGCGCGTTCATCTACCACATGCCTGTCGGCCCAGAGATGGGCGGCAAATGGGTGCAGGTATCGACGACGACCCCAGGCATCACCATCATCCCCGACACGCAATTGGTGCCGGCGGGCGGCGGTGTGCTGAACTGGAAGATCGTCGGTGCATCGCCCGGCGACGTCATCCACCTCATCGTCACCGGCATCGAGACCTATGCCGGCCCGAAGGAGGGTTGGGGACTATGCTGCACGCAGACCATCGACATCGTCATCCCGCGTGACTTGAGATGTCCCCCCAAGGACAAGGAACCGGACCTCAAGGTCGAGAAACGCGCCGACGTGACGCGTTGCACGATGGGGGGCGGCTGCGACTTCACCATCAAGGTCACCAATGTCGGCGACGGGCCGTATCACGGCAAGATCGTGCTCGACGAGGTGACGCTGCCGGCCGGCTCGACTCTGGATTCAGGGCCCAATCCGCCCTGGGTATGCATGCCCGGCGTGACCCCGATGACGTGCACCTATCCGGTGACCACGCTCAATCCGGGGGCCTCCATCAACCTCAAGCTCGGCTTCAAGCCGGCGGGTGGTTGGCAAGGCAGCGCGCTGCGCAACTGCGCCACCTATAATTACGGCGCCAGCGGCAAGCCGCTGTTCGGCAGCCAGCAGAACGATCGCGGCTGTGCCTCGATCCCGATCTGCCGGCGTGGCGACCGCGACCGCGATTGCCGGCCCCCGGTCGACAAGAAGGTCGACCTGATCCTGAAGAAGCGTGCCCGCATCCCGGTCTGCACGCCCGACGGCATCTGCTACTTCGTGATCGACATCATCAACAATGGCAGCGTCCCCTATAATGGGCCGCTGACGGTTATCGACAATTACCCGGGCGGCGCGCCGGCCTCTTCGACCTTCGGCCCGTCTCCGCCCTGGGCATGCGGACCGAACGGTCCCGGCCAGTTCCGCTGCGACAATGCAGGCATCGTGCTGATGCCGGGCGCCTCGACGCCGATCGTCGTCAAGGCGGTCATGCCGGCCGGCTACCAGTCGGATTCGGTCGAGAACTGCGCGGCGCTGAAGCCCGTCCCCGGTGAGGTCGACCTCACCAACAACAAGGCCTGCGCCAAGGAACGCTTCCGTCATCCCAATGGCGGCAAGCCGACCCTACGCATCACCAAGGTCTGCAACGGCTCGCTCGCCGGTGCGGCGGTGGTTTCTTGCCGCATCACCGTCATCAGCCTTGGCACCGCTGCCCCCACCGGTCCGGTGCGGGTCAACGATGCTGCCACGCTGATATCGGGTGGCGCGCCGGTCCAGATCCAGACCGTCACACCCGACGGTGCGGAATGGGCCTGCGGAGCGGCTCCGGCCAATGCGCTGTCATGCCAGATACCCGGCGCCGCGATGACGCCCGGAACCTCCAGGCACTTCGACGTGACGGTCTTGGCCAATGGCGCGTTCGAGAACTGCGCACGCGGCTCATACGGCCCGGCCCCTGGAGACGACGTCGTCTACCCGATCGGCCAGGCCTGCGCCAAGGGCGGCGGCACGTCCACCGTCAGCGTCAAGAAGACCGGCGATGCCGAGTGCCAGCCGGGGCAACCCTGCTCGTTCGAGATCACCATCACCAATGATGGCCGGACCGCCTTCTCCGGTCCGGTCCGCATCGGCGATGCGATCGGGGTGGACGGGCTGGGGCGGCTGCAAGGCGTCGCGATCACCGCGATCGAACCGCCCATCGGCTGCTCCCCCGAACCGACGACCTTGCCGTTGACCTGCATTGCCAATCTGACGCTCGGCGCCGGGGAAAGCCATGTGCACAAGGTCACGGTGGTCCTTCCCGACGCTCCGCTGGCTAATCTGCGGGGCAACGTCAGCGGCCGGAACTGCATCGGCGTCTTGTCTCCCGACACCAGGGTGCTAGGCGGCGGCGACGTACTGCCCGGCGACCTGACCAACATCCAGGGCGATCGCGGCAAGGCCTATGCCTGCCATCCCTTCACGATCAAGCGCGAGGTGAAGAAGGAATGCTCGCCAGGCTTCGTCATGAACGATGCTGGTCGGTGCGTGTGTCCGGAAGGCACGACGTTCCGCAACGGCCAGTGCTCGCCCGACGGCGGCGTCATCATCCAGCCGAAGGATCCGAGGCCCTGCGTGCTGCTCAAGGGCCAGATCCGCACCGAGGATGGACGCTGTGTCTGCCCGCGCGGAACCGAGCTTGAGAACGGCGCTTGCGTCAAGACCGACAAGCCTGGCTGCGCCATCCCCGGTTCGGTCCCGACGTCGGACGGCAATGGCTGCTACTGCCCGGAAGGCACGCATCTCGACCGACAGGCAAATGCCTGCGTGCGCGACAAGCAGAAGCCCGAGCAGTGCAGCATACGCGGCCAGGTTCATGACGCCGATGGCGATTGTGTCTGCCCGCGTGGGACAGAGGTGCGCAACGGAGCCTGCCGGCCGATCCGGCCAAAGCCTGAACAGTGCTCGATCCGTGGTCAGATCCACAACGCCAACGGCGATTGCGTCTGCCCGGACGGCACAGAAGTCAGGGGCAAGGTCTGCCGGCCGATCCGGCCGAAGCCCGAGCAGTGCTCGATCCGCGGCCAGGTCCATGACGCCAATGGCAATTGTGTCTGCCCGCGGGGTACCGAGGTGCAAGGCAATGCCTGCCGGCAGAAGAAGCCTGTGCTGGAACAGTGCGACATACGCGGCCAGGTGCACAACAAGCGCGGCGAGTGTGTTTGCCCGCGCGGCACCCAGGTGATCGACGGCGCATGCCGCAAGCCGAGGCCGCAGGTGGGAGACTGCGCCCCGGGCTCGCAGATGGTCGGTGGCCAGTGCGTGCCGATCATCAAGCGGCGCTGCCCCGAAGGCACGGTTGGTCGGTTCCCGAACTGCAGGGCGATCCGGCAGCAGCCGTCGCTCGATCCGACCCTGTTGCTCAATCCAGGTGTCCTTCAGCAGTTCATACCGAAGCGCACGCCGCAGACGCAGGTACAGCCGCAAAGGGATCCGGCGGCCAACTTCAAGCCATAGGATCTGAATACGAGTCAAAAGTCAGAACCCCGCCGGAGCGATCCGGCGGGTTTTTTCTTTCAGCGCGATCGCGGTCCGCCGCATCTCGTCGTCGAAATGCCGGTGCAATCTTCCTCGGACACCGGCAAGCCGATGTCGTCCGACGGTCCTTCGATAAAGCCGTCCAGCGACGTCAGCATGGAATAGACGGTCCTTCTCATCTGAGCTCTCGTTTCTGTTTTCGCCAATCAGGCCATACCGGAAGCGAGGCCGAGCAGGTAATAAGCCGGGTCCGCTCCTAGCCAGCAAATACCGACTTTCCCTTTTCGGGATCATGGTCTAGGCAGACGTTTGGATCGCGCCCGCAAACAGGGCGCCCAAGGGGCCGCATCATGAGCAGGAAGACCCTGATCGCGCCATCGGTGCTGGCGTCGGATTTCTCGAAGCTCGGCGACGAGGTCGAGGCGGTGGCGGCGGCCGGCGCCGACTGGATCCATCTCGACGTGATGGACGGGCATTTCGTGCCCAACATCACCTTCGGCCCGCCGGTGATCAAGGCCATCCGCAACCGCACCAAGGCCTTCTTCGACTGCCATTTGATGATTGCGCCGGCCGATCCTTATCTGGCCGCCTTTGCCGATGCCGGCTGCGACGGCATGACCGTGCATGCCGAGGCCGGACCGCATCTCGACCGCTCGCTTCAGACCATCAAGGGTCTCGGCAAGAAGGCCGGCGTATCGCTCAATCCGGCGACGCCGGAAAGTGCGATCGAATATGTGCTCGACCGGCTTGACCTGATCCTGATCATGACCGTCAATCCGGGCTTTGGCGGGCAGGCCTTCATCCCGGCCATGGTCGACAAGGTCAAGCGGGTGAAAGCGCTGATCGGAAACCGGCCGATTCGCATCGAGATCGACGGCGGCGTGTCGCCGGAAACTGCCCCCCTTGTCACATCAGCCGGCGCCGATGTGCTGGTGGCAGGCGCCGCCATCTTCAAGGGCGGCAGCGTCGAAGCCTACCGGGCCAATATAGAAGCCATCCGAACCGCGGCCGACCGGGCTGCCGGCTGACATCAGTTCCAGGGCAAGTTCCCGGCTGGTCGGTTCTCCTCGGCCTGATCTCCCTGCCTGATCCTTCGATCTCCCAAGAAGCCGTCAACGGGTGGCAGCCGCAAGGGCATCGCGGCAAGCGACAGGATCGCGGCATCCGGCACTTGTTTTGGCCCATAAGCCTAGTGGATAACTGCCGAAGGGATCTGCATGCGGGGAGAGGTCAATCCGGCGGCATGACGCGCCTTAAGAAAAAATTATCCGTATTCGGGATCTCGAAGCTGTTTCTCGAGGGCACCTGCCATGCTGGGAGACAAACTTTCTTCAGAAGAACAAGTTTTTCACGATTTTAGTTACTTCCGGCGGATAAGATGCGGTCAACCTTCCTCTTTAAGTCGAATATCGTGATCTTTCGCTTGAGGGGCGGATGCCTTAGGAGTTACAGTAGATTCACACGGGAAATCGTTTGCTTCGCGAACGGCCTAGCGGAGCATGGGAGAGCTACAGGAGTCATATTGACCTACGGATCTGCCGATGTGAGCGAAGGCGCGGGACCCAAGAGCACACTCGCTAGTACGGTCTATCAACAGCTTCGCGACGATCTCCTGCGCGGCGTGTTTGAAAGTGAAAGCAAGCTTCGTGTCGAATGGGTGGTTTCCCGTTACGGCGCCGGCGCCTCACCGGTTCGCGAGGCCCTCAACCGACTTGCTTCGGAGGGTCTGCTCGGCCGCCACGACCAGCGCGGTTTCTTCATCATGCCGGTCAGTGCCCCGGAACTCGAGGAATTGACGCGCACCCGCTGCTGGCTGGAAGAGCGGGCCCTGCGTGAATCCATTGCCAACCGCACCGGCGAATGGGAAGAGCAGCTCGTGCTGGCCTTGCATCGCCTGGCGCGTGCCCCGCGCCGCTTACCGGAGGACCCGTCCTCGAACAATCCGGAATGGGAAAAGCTGCACCGCGCCTTCCATCGGGCACTGATCGCAGGCTGCCGATCGCATTGGCTGACCGGCTTTTGCGACCAGCTTTCGGATCAGGCCTCCCGCTACCGGCTGATCTCCCAGGACGGCAGCGAGCGCGACGAAATCAGTGAACATCGGCTGATTGCGGAGCGCACGGTGGATGGCGATGCCGATGGCGCCGTTGAAGCCCTCCTCAGCCACTACCGTCTGACGGCAGCCATGTGCATGGAGCGCTTCAACGACAGCGGCGATCCACGCGTGAGCGCCACCAAGGCGCTGCGCAGCCGCAGATAGAAGCGCTTCCGGTCCACTATCCAAAATCCGCCAGCTATCCAAGTCCGCTTGCCTTCATCTGATCGGCGGCAAACCCGATTTCACGTTTTTGCCGGACGGAGGCGAAATCGTTTCCTTTGTTCCAAGGCCATGCGCTGGAGCCGAATGATTTCAGGTCGAATCGACCTGAAATCTGGATCCGGCTCGAAATCAGAGGGATAGAGCATGATGTCCTCCGAAAACCGCTTCGCACTTTTCGGCATCATGCTCTAGGGAATGCGCATGACCAATCACCTGTTCGACGCGTTCCGCAGCCGAATTTCAGCCTCCGAGCGCATCCTGATGGCGACCGATGACGGACGCGCGATCGCCTATGGTGACATGCTGGCGCAATCGGCACAGCTGGCACATGCGCTGAGGCATTTCGGCGTCGAGCCGGGCGACCGCGTTGCCGTGCAGGTCGAAAAAAGCCCCGAATGCATTTTCCTTTACCTCGCCTGCCTGCGCGCCGGCGCGGTCTTCCTGCCGCTCAACACCGCCTACACGCTGGCCGAACTCGGCTATTTCTTCGGTGATGCCGAGCCGCGGCTGGTCGTCTGCGACCCGGCCCGCGCCGGCGCTATCGCGCCGTTGGCGCAGGCGTCGGGTGCTGCCACCTTCACGCTTGGCAGCAATGGTGAGGGCTCGCTGACCGAACTGGCGGCACAACAGCCCACGGATTTCGACGATGTGGCGCGCGGGCCGAGCGATTTGGCGGCGATCCTTTACACATCGGGCACGACCGGACGCTCCAAGGGCGCCATGCTCAGCCATGAAAACCTGGCCTCCAATGCGCACGTGCTGGTCGAGCAATGGCGTTTCACCGAGGATGACGTGCTGATCCATGCGCTGCCGATCTTCCACACGCATGGCCTGTTTGTCGCCACCAACGTCACCCTGATGGCCGGCGCCTCGATGCTGTTCGAGCAGAAATTCGACGCCGGCCGCATCGTCGCGCTCTTGCCCCGCGCGACAGTGCTGATGGGCGTGCCGACCTTCTATACCAGGCTGCTGCAGCAGGACGGGCTGGATGCCCAGGCGGCGAAGAACATCCGCCTGTTCGTTTCCGGCTCGGCGCCGCTGCTCGCCGAAACGCACAAGGCCTGGCGCGAGCGCACCGGCCACGACATTCTCGAGCGCTACGGTATGACCGAGACCAACATGAACACGTCGAACCCCTATGAGGGCGAGCGCCGCGCCGGCACGGTCGGCTTCCCGCTGCCCGGCGTTTCGCTGCGCATAGCCGACCCTGACAGCGGCGATGCGCTTGGCCAGGGTGAAGTCGGCATGATCGAGGTCAAAGGTCCGAATGTCTTTTCCGGCTATTGGCGCATGCCGGAAAAAACCAAGGCGGAGTTTCGCAAGGACGGCTTCTTCATCACCGGCGACCTCGGCATCATCGACGCCGATGGCTATATCCATATCGTCGGCCGCGGCAAGGATCTGATCATATCAGGCGGCTACAACATCTACCCCAAGGAGATCGAGAGCGAGATCGACGCGGTTGCCGGCGTCTTGGAAAGTGCCGTCATAGGCGTTGCCCATCCCGATTTCGGCGAAGGCGTAACCGCTGTCGTGGTGCGTGCGCCGGCATCGCAGATCACCGGGGCCGAGATCGTTGGCGCCATTGCCGGCCAGCTGGCCAACTACAAGCACCCGAAGCAGGTGATCTTCGTCGACGAGCTGCCGCGCAACACCATGGGCAAGGTGCAGAAGAACCTGCTGCGCGAGACCTACAAGGGTCTCTACGGTTAATCCGTAGCCGGCTAATGTCTTTGCCCAAGCGCTTCGCCTGGGCATCTGTTCGCGGTTCCGGCAGCGCCGCCTCTTACCTGCGCGGCTTTTTGACCCGAGTGCCGGAACCCCACAAAGCCCGGTTCAGCAGGCTGCGTTTGCGCTTGCGCGGGATGAGGTAGACATCGCTGACGAGCTTGGCGCCGCCCTCGCGCCGCTCCAGGGTGATCTTGCGGCTGTGGAAGGCTTCGAGCTCCGCACGATGCGCCACGCTGATGATGGTGACGTCAGGCAGTTCGCGGATCACCATCAACATCATCGTGTCCTGGCTCTTCTCGTCGAGCGCCGAAGTCGCTTCATCCAGCACCACGATATCGGGCCGATGCAGCAGCAGGCGCGCGAAGGCGAGGCGTTGCTTTTCGCCGCCCGACAGCGTCTGGTCCCATGGCGCCTCTTCCCTGATCCTGCCGGTGAGATAGCCAAGCCCCACCTTGTCGAGGGCAGCCTTGATTTGCTTGATGGTCCACTTCTCCGCCGCCGCGGGATAGGCGACCGCGCGGCGAAGCGTGCCGGAAGGGATGTAGGGGCGTTGCGGCAGCATGAACAGGCGCCTGTCGGTGTGGAAATTGACGCTCCCGCCGCCCCATGGCCACAGGCCCGCGACGGCCCGCACCAGCGTCGACTTGCCTGAACCGGATTCGCCTGAAACCAGCACCCGCTCGCCCGGCTCGATCACGACCTCGGTTTCCTTGACCACAGAGGTGCCGTCGTCGAGTGTCACCGAAAGATTGTCGAGGCTGAGGATGGCGCCGTCTTCCGCTTCGCCCCGGTTGATGCGTCCGAGCGCATCGCTCTGCTCGGCGCGCTCGAGCCCGTCTAGCGACATCATCAGCGACGCGATGCGTCGCGCGGAGGCGTTCCAGTCGGCGAGACGCGGATAGTTGTCGACCAGCCAGCCGAACGCGCCTTGCACGATGCCAAAGGCAGACGCCGCCTGCATCACCTCGCCAAGCGTCATCGAGCCTTCGAGGAATTTTGGCGCGCACAGCAGGATCGGCACGACCGGCGCAAACAGGCTCGATCCCTGCGACACCGCCGCCGTGCGCATGTGCTGTCCGGTCAGCAGCGCCCATTGCCTCAGCACGTGGCCGAAATTTCTGTCGATGCCGCTGCGCTCCTCGTCCTCGCCTCCCAGCAAGGCGATGCTCTCGCCGTTTTCGCGCACGCGCGTCAGCGTGTAGCGCAGTTCGGCCTCCGCCTGGTTCTTCCGCTCGGAGAGCTGGACGAAGTCGCGGCCGATGACCACCATCGAGGTCGAGGTGATGGCGGCATAGATGATCGCGGTGATGACCAGAAAGCCGGGAATGGTGATGCTCTCACGGCCGATCGGCAGGGTGAGCGCGCCGCCGATGGTCCACAGCACGACGATAAAGGTCGAGGCCGACAGGAACGCGTTGAGGACGCCGGCGGTGAAATCGACCGGCGACTCGGTGGCGATGCGCAGATCCTCGGTCATGCGGGCCTCGGGGTTCTGGTGGTCGCCGCCCACGAGGTTCAGCTGGTAGTAGCGGCCGTTTGCCAGCCAGCGCGCGACGACCCCGGTGGTCAGCCAGGAACGCCAGCGGCGCTGGATCGTCATGCGGAGATAGACCTGCGCAACGACAAGGCTGCCGCTGCAGATCACCAGCGGCACGAATACGGCGCTGAGGAGATAGACTGTGCGGGCGTTGCGCTGCTCGAGGGCATCGAACATCGAGCGGTTCCAGACGTTGATGCCATACTGGAAACCGATGTTGATGCAGATCAGCAGCAGCACTCCGATCGTCAAAGGCCAGGCGAGCTTGTCGCCATGCCTCCCCCAATAGCCGCGCCCGCTGATCCAGAAACGCCGCAGCAGATATTTTTTGCGCGCCTGCTCGGCCTGCTCAGGCGTCAGCTTGGGATCGGGTTCGACGGCATCCGGCGGCGGCGCAGCCTCGCCAACGGGCTCGGACGCGGCTTCGGCGGCCGCTGCTTTTTTCTCGCGCGGCGTGTCGTCGCGCGGTCCATCTCCGCGCGTTTGCCGTGACGGCTTTTCCCGGCGCGACTTCGTGGCATCGCGCGCTTCGATGCCGTCGGCCGGTTTCGATTTGGGTTTTGCCTCGGACATATGCCCCGACAACGACCTCCATATCAAAAGGTTTCATGGTATGCGCCTGCCCGACGTTTCAGGAACGCCCGTCATTGCGGATATAAAAGCCCAACGACATGTTCCGCGATGGCGAGGCTGGCGGTAAGGCCAGGGCTCTCGATGCCGAACAGATTGACGATCTGGCCGTCCCCGTGGTCAGCCGGTCCCCGGATGACGAAGTCGGCGGCCGGCTGTCCCGGACCCGACAGTTTCGGCCTGACACCGGCATAGGCCGGTTGCAGGGCGCCATCCGCCAGGCCGGACCAGTAGCGCCTGATTTCGTCGTAGAAGGCAGCGCCTCGTGCGGGATCGACGGTATAGTCGACGCGATCGATCCATTCGACATCCGGGCCAAAGCGCGCGCTCCCCGACATGTCGAGGGTCAGGTGCACGCCGAGGCCGCCATGGACCGGCACCGGATAGATCAGCCGCGAAAAGGGCGAGCGGCCGGAAAGCGCGAAATAATTGCCGCGCGCCAGCCACAGCGGCGGAACACGGTCTTGCGGGAAGCCTTCGATGCGGCCGGCGAGCGCCTGCGCGTCGAGGCCGGCGGCGTTGATGAAGGCGCCGGTCTTCAAGGTGAAACCCTCGCCATCGGCGTCGCGTGTATTAATCCGGATGCGATCGGCTTCGATGCTCGCGCCTGAGACAACGGTGAGCAAGGCGAAAGATGCGCCGGCCGCTTCCGCGTCACCACGCAAGGACAGCATCAGCGCCTGACTGTCGACGATGCCGGTCGACGGCGACAGCAGCGCGCCGGCGCAGCTCAGCGCCGGTTCCAGGCTTTCGGCCTCTGCGCGCGTCAAAAGCGTGAGGTCACCGACTCCGCATTGCACCGCGTTGATCTGGATCGCCCGCAGTTTGTCCAACTGGTCGGGTTCGACGGCAACGATCAATTTGCCGGTGCGACGATGGGCGACGTCGTGCTCGCGGCAATAGGCATAGAGACGCTCGCGGCCGTTGACGCAGAGACGGGCCTTCAGGCTGCCCGGCGTATAATGAAGCCCGGCATGGATGACTTCGGAATTGCGCGAACTGGTGCCGGTGCCGATGGCTGCGGCCTTCTCGACCACCAGCACCTCGCGGCCCGACAGCGCCAGCGCGCGGGCAATGGCGAGGCCGACAACACCGGCGCCAGCGACAACGCAGTCGACATCATGCATGGGTGGACTTTAGCGCGGACTGTCCGCGCCTGCAAAAACCTTGTCGCCGCCAACCCACGCACCGGTGACGTCGAGGTTGTCCGACAAAGCGACGATATCGGCAGCCGTGCCATTGGCGAAGCGGCCGAGCCGGTGGGCCTGGCCGACCGCCTGCGCCGGATAGAGCGAGGCCATGCGCAACGCTTCCGACAGGTCCAGCCCGACGATCCTGTGCATGTAGCGGACGGCCGAGATCATATCGAGATCGGCGCCGGCCAGCGTGCCGTCGGCCAGCCGCAGACTGCCATCCTTGCGATAGATGATGCGGCCGTTGAGGGTGAACGACGTCATGTCGGTGCCGATCGTTGCCATGGCGTCGGTGACCAGCACGATCCTGCCCGGCCCCTGCTTGGCGCGCAGCGCGATTGCCATGGTGGCGGGATCGACATGGATGCCGTCGGCAATGATCCCGGCCGACAGACTGCCTATGTCGATGGCCGCACCCGCCAGCCCCGGCTCACGGTTGCCGATCTGGCTCATGGCGTTGAACAGATGTGTGACCACGCTGGCGCCCGCGTCGGCAAAGGCTCTGGCCGTGGCATAGCCGGTATCGGAATGGCCGAGGCTGACGACGATGCCGGCCTTGGCCAAAGCCGCAACACGGGCGGGCTCGACGGATTCGGGCGCGATCGTCGTCAGCAGCACCGGCAGGTTTTTGCGTGCCGCGACCAGCGCCGCTTCATCCGCATCCGTCATCGGCCGGATCAGCGCCGGTTCATGCGCGCCCTTACGGGCGACGGAGAGATGCGGCCCTTCGAGATGCAGGCCGAGAAATCCCGGCAGTTTTTGCCGTGCCGCCCCGGTGCCGGCGGCAATGGCCGCGGCGGTGATGTCAGGCGTATCGGTGATCAGCGTCGGCAGCAGTGCGGTCGTGCCGAACGGCGCATGCGCCCGGCAGATGGTTGCCAGCGAGGCGACATCGGGATGGTCGTTGAGCATGACGCCGCCGCCGCCATTGACCTGCAGGTCGACAAAACCCGGCACCAGCATGCCGCCCCCGGCGTCGATGCGGGCAACGCCCGACGGAATGGCGCCGACGGGATGAATGCCTTCGACCACATCGCCGTGCACGACAAGGGCGGCGTTGTCATGCCAGTCGTCGCCATCGAAAATGCGGGCGCCAGTCAGGGCAAAACGGTCGCTCATACGGTTTCCGTCACCTTGCGCAGATTGCGTGGCACATCCGGATCGAGGCCGCGGTGGCGGGCGAAAGCCTCGACGAAGCCGTAGAAGGACACGATCAGCGTCAGCGGGTCGGTCAAGGGATGACCGGTGGCGACATGCGGCAGCCGCGCGGCGCTCTTGGCTTTGTCCGAGGTTACAAAAACTGCTGCACCCTTGCCGGCAAGGTTGTCGGCAGCCTCGGCCACGGACGGCTCGGAGGCATCGCGGGCGGCGAGCGCCAGCACCGGGAAGCTTGGCCCGACCAGCGCCAGCGGGCCGTGCATGACTTCGGCTGCACTGTAGGCCTCGGCATGCATGCCGCAGGTCTCTTTGAATTTCAGCGCCGCCTCGTCGGCCATCGCCGCCGACGGGCCACGGCCGAGGATGAACAGCGATTGCGGCGTCTCCAACGCGCCGGCCAGCGCCATCCAGTCGCAGGCGATCGCCTTGCTGAAATGCTCGGGCAGGCGGGCAAGGGCGGCCAGCAGTCTGTCGTCGCCGGTGCAATGCGCCATCAGCGCCAGGCCGGCGACCGCCGAATTGACGAATGTCTTGGTCGCCGCGACGCTGCGCTCGGGGCCGGCCAGAATGTCGATGGCAAAATCCGAAGCCCGCGCCAGCGGCGAATCGGCGGTGTTGGTGATGGCGACGGTGAGCGCACCGCCGGCCCGTGCCGTCTCGGCCATGGCGACGATGTCAGGGCTCTTGCCGGATTGCGAGATGGCGAGGCAAGCGGAACCGGCGAGCTTGAGCTTGGCGCCGTAGATCGAGGCGATCGACGGACCGACCGATGCCACGGCCAGGCCGGCGGTCAGTTCGACGGCATATTTCATGAAGGTGGCGGCATGGTCGGACGAACCGCGCGCGACGGTAACGACGAAGCTCGGATCGCGCTCGCGAATGCCGCGTCCGGCCTCGGTCAGCACCGCCGCCGAGCCATCGAGCAGACGCGCGACGGCTTGCGGAATTTCGTCGATCTCGCGCCGCATATGGGTGGTCTTGGGGATCATGGTCGGCCCTCTTCGCTCGGCCCTGTCAGGCGCAGTTCGGCGACGAAATCATAGGCGTCGCCGCGGTAGATGGAGCGGGTGAACTCGATCACCTTGCCGCTCGCGAGATAGGAAATGCGTTCGATGTGCAGGCCGGCAATGCCGGATGGCACTTCGAGCAGACGCGCATCGGCGTCGCCGAGATTGGCGGCGGAAATGCGCTGCACCGCCCGCACCGGCCGGTTGCCGGTCAGTTGCAGCGCCGCATAGAGCGACGAGCCTATCCCGGCCGGATCCGGCAGCACGCTGGCCGACAACGAGGCGCGCTCGATGGCCAGCGGCGTGTCGTTTGCGATGCGCAGGCGCGCCACGCGCGCCACCAGCTCGTTCGAGGACAGGCCGAGCACCATCATCTCGTCGGGCGAGGGCGGGTAGAGGTCGCGGTCGAGCCAGGCTGAACGCACCGCCATGCCGCGCCTTGCCATGTCCTCGGTGAATGAAGTGAGCCTGGACAGCGACTGCTCGACGCGCTCCATGCGCGGCGCCACGAAGGTGCCGGAGCCGTGGCGCTGCACGAGGATGCCGCCCTTGACTAGGTCCTGCACCGCCTTGCGCACGGTGACGCGCGAAATGTCGGCCTTGGTGGCGATGTCGCGCTCGGAAGGCAGCGCATCGCCCGGCCCGATCAGGCCGCGATTGACGGCGTCCTCGATGCTTTTCCTGAGCTGCAGGTAGAGCGGGGCGCCGCTCTGCGACGACTGCCTCAGCCTGGCGAAGATCTGGTCGGCGGCATCGCTCATCGCGTCGCCTCCGCTTTGACGAAGATGCGGGCCGCCATCTGCACGGCGCCGCCCAGCGCATCGTCGAGCGGCGCTTTCAGCAGCGCCTGGTAGCGCTGGGAAAGGCGCGGCCCATAGAGCGGCGCCAGCCCGCCGAGCAGGCAGAGCGGGGCGTCATCAGAGAGGTCGAGCGCGTGGAGCGACGCCTCGACATCGGCAACCGACTTGTCCACGATCCAGTTGGCGACGCTGTCGCCCTTCTCGGCATGCTCGAAAACCTTGGGCGCGAAGCCGCCGAAATCGCCGGGCTTGGCATTGGTGGTGAACTCGACCACGTCTTCGGGATTGTTGCGGAAAATGGCCATCATGCTGTCGGTCAGGGCTGAGCGCGGCCGGACGCCGTCATGGGCGAGCAGCGTCTGCTCCAGCAGGTCGCGGCCGATCCGGGCGCCGCTGCCTTGATCACCGACCTGAAAGCCCCAGCCGCCGATGGCGCGCGACGTGCCGCCCTTGCGCGCCATATAGGCGGTGCCGGTGCCGAGGATGGCCATGGCGCCGTCACCAGAGCCGACTGCCCCTTCGAGCGCGATCTCGGCGTCCGTCTCGACGCGGCTGATGCTGAACGGCAGGATTGCTTCAAGCTGCTGGCGGTAGGTGCCGACATTGGCGCCGGCAAGGCCGAGAATGGCTGGTGTCTGCGGGATCAGGTCCGGATCTTGCCCGGCGGCGATGAAGGCCTGACGAGCAGCCTCGACGATGTGGGTGCGAGCGCCGGTGAGATCGGTGCGGATGTTGGCGGCGCCGCTTTTGGCACGGCCAATGACAACGCCATCGCCTGTCGCAAGGGCTGCCCTGCAGCTGGTGCCGCCGCCGTCGATACCGAGCACGAATTTCACGCGATGTCTCCTCCGGGCGGATAATACCAATAAAATACCAATAGCCAAGGGATTAATTTCCGTTTCAAAAAGATTAAGGCGTATCAGGTTGAAAAACCCGGGAATTTTGCCGGATCAACGCTTTCCAGTTCGCAATTTCGTTAATGCGTGTGGACAAGTGGTATTTTTTTGGTATTGTTCTTCCATCGGAGGGACAGGGATGGCCGAACCGCGCACCGAAGCGCTTCACAGCAATGCCGAGGGACTGGACATCCAGGCCCCGGACGCCATCCTTTCTTCTTTGGTCAATGCGCAGATCGAGGCCGCCAAGGCTGTGCGCGACGCCATTCCCGCCATCGCCGCCGCAGCCGAAATCATCGCCGGGCGGCTGAACGGCGGCGGCAAGCTCGCCTATGCTGCGGCCGGCAGCTCCGGCCTGATGGCGCTGGCCGACGCGCTGGAGTTGCCCGGCACCTTCGGCATCAAGCGCGAACGCATCGCCATCCTCATCGCCGGTGGCGACGACGCTTTCAAGACCCTGGCCGGCGGACCGGAAGACGACACCGACGAAGCCTCGACGGCAATTGCCGGCGCCGGCATCGGCAAGGGCGACTGCCTGATCGCGATTTCGGCCAGCGGCTCGACGCCCTATGCGGTGCAGGCGCTGAAGGATGCGCGCAGCCGGGGCGCGGCAACCATCGCCATTGCCAACAACAAGGACACGCCCCTGCTCAGGCTGGCCGACGTCGCCATCCTGCTCGAGACGCCACCGGAGGTGATTGCCGGCTCGACGCGCATGGGCGCCGGCACTGCCCAGAAGATCGCGCTCAACATGCTGTCGACGCTTACCGCCATTCATCTCGGCCATGTCCATGACGGCTACATGGTCAATCTCACCGCCGACAACATCAAGCTGCGCGACCGCGCGGCTCGCATCGTCGCCGCTATCAGCGGCCGCGACCGGCAAGACGCCGTGCGGCTGCTCGAAGCGAGCGGCGGCGTCGTCAAGACAGCCATTCTGCTCGCCGCCGGCGCTGCCAACGCCGTTGCGGCCGAGAAGATACTGGAAGGGACCGGCCAGAAGCTGCGGCCAGCCCTTTCCGCGATCGAGGGGAACAAGGGCGCGAAGGCCCCTGTTCTCAAAACCGAACCTGAAAAAGGTCAACAGGGAGACTAGCATGACAACGAAATTACTGACGGCACTGCTTCTCGGCACCAGCATTCTCGGCACCGCCGGGTTGGCTCACGCCGATGACGTAACGCTCAATATCGAAAGCTGGCGCGGCGACGACCTTGCCATCTGGAAGGACAAGCTGATCCCGGCTTTTGAGGCCAAGAACCCGGGCATCAAAGTGGTGTTCGCACCGTCGGCGCCGACCGAGTATGACGCCGCACTCGGCGCCAAGCTCGCCGCCGGCTCGGCTGGCGACCTGATCACCTGCCGCCCGTTCGACAAGTCGCTCGAACTGTTCAAGAAGGGCAACCTTGCCGACCTGTCGGCGCTGCCCGGCATGGAAAACTTTTCGCCCGTTGCCAAGGCCGCCTGGCAGACCGACGACGGCAAGGCGAGCTTCTGCGTGCCGATGGCCTCGGTCATTCACGGCTTCATCTACAACAAGGACGCCTTCGACAAGCTCGGCCTCAAGGTGCCGACGACGCGTGACGAGTTCTTCGCCGCGCTCGACAAGATCAAGGCCGACGGCACCTACATCCCGATGGCCATGGGCACCAAGGACCTCTGGGAAGCCGCGACCATGGGCTATCAGAACATCGGTCCGAACTACTGGAAGGGCGAAGAGGGCCGCGCAGCGTTGATCAAGGGCGACCAGAAGCTGACCGACAAGGACTGGGTTGCTCCCTATGAGGAACTGGCCAAGTGGAAGCCTTATCTCGGCGACGGCTTCGAGGCCCAGACCTATCCGGACAGCCAGAACCTGTTCACGCTTGGCCGCGCCGCCATCTACCCGGCGGGATCGTGGGAGATCGGTCTGTTCAACACCCAGGCGCAGTTCAAGATGGGCGCCTTCCCGCCGCCGGTCGAGAAGGCCGGCGACACCTGCTACATCTCCGACCATACCGATATCGGCATGGGCCTGAATGCGGCGTCGAAGAATGCCGACGCGGCCAAGACCTTCCTGTCCTGGGTCGCCTCGCCGGACTTCGCCACCATCTACGCCAACGCACTGCCGGGCTTCTTCAGCCTAAATTCCACCCCGGTGAAGATGGAAGACCCGCTGGCGCAGGAATTCGTCTCCTGGCGCGACAAGTGCAAGTCGACGATCCGCTCGACCTACCAGATCCTGTCGCGCGGCACGCCGAACCTCGAGAACGAAACCTGGGTTGAATCGGCCAACGTGATCAATGGCACCGACACGCCGGAAGCTGCCGCCAAGAAGCTGCAGGACGGCCTCGACAGCTGGTACAAGCCGGGCAAATAAGAGCTCAGACAACAGACAGGGGCCCCAAGTGGACGGCCCTGCGTTTTTCGACAGCATCATCGACTGCGAACGACGGCGCCGCCCCTCATCCGCCTGCCGGCACCTTCTCCCCGTATAGTGACGGGAGAAGGATTAGCCGAAACGCAGGCGCCCCCTCTCCCCGTCCTTCACGGGGAGAGGGTAAGGGTGAGGGGGCAGCGCTGCCGTCGAAGGCATTGCTAAACCTGATCGGCGGGGACCGCACTCATGGCCGCACAAACACGACCGAAACGACCGTTCCGCTGGCATATCGGCGTCTTTCTGGCGCCGGCGCTGCTGGTCTATACGGCGATCATGATCCTGCCGCTGGCCGGCACGCTGCAGCTGTCGCTGTTCCGCAATGTCGATCAGCATCAGGTGTTCGTCGGTTTCACTAATTTCCGTACGTTGTTCGGCGACCCCAACTGGTCGGTCGGCTTCTGGAACGCGCTGCGGAACAATACCTGGTTCTTCATCATCCACATGGTGGTGCAGAACCCGATCGGTGTCATGCTGGCGGCATTGCTGTCCAGCCCGAGGCTGAGATTCGCCGCCTTCTATCGCACCGCGATCTTCGTGCCGACCATCCTCTCCTTCGTCATCGTCGGTTTCGCCTGGAAACTGATCCTGTCGCCGTTGTGGGGCGTGGCGCCGCATCTGATGGATCTGGTCGGCCTGAAAAGCCTGTTCACGCCGTGGCTCGGCAAAGAACAATATGCCCTGACCGCGCTCAGCCTGATCTCGGTCTGGCAGTTCGTCGGCATTCCGATGATGCTGATCTATGCGGCGCTGCTGTCGATCCCCGAAGAGGTGATCGAGGCGGCCGAGTGTGACGGCATCACCGGCATGTCGCAGTTCTGGAAGATCAAGCTGCCGCTGATCCTGCCCTCGATCGGCATCATCTCGATCCTGACCTTCGTTGGCAATTTCAACGCCTTCGACCTGATCTACACCGCGCAAGGGGCGCTGGCCGGCCCGAACTATTCGACCGATATTCTGGGCACTTTCCTCTACCGCGCCTTCTTCGGCTTCCAGCTGCAGACCGGCGATCCCAATATGGGTGCGGCGATCGCCACGATGATGTTCCTGATCATCCTCGGCGGCGTCTGCGTCTACCTGTTCCTCGTCCAGACGCGCCTGCGTCGCTACCAGTTTTAGAGGGCAGACATGTTACGGCTAAACACCCCCCTCTGGCCTGCCGGCCATCTCCCCCTCAAGGGGGGAGATTGGATGGCACCATTGGCTTCGCAAATCTCCAGCGTTGGAGAAGAGGCGCCGAGCCTCAAGCTGCCAATCTTCCCCCTTGAGGGGGAGATGTCCGGCAGGACAGAGGGGGGTGCCTTGGTGCCGACCTCAACAGTCATCGCTCGTCAGGAGACCTTCCAATGAGCACCGCCACCCGTTCGCTGCCCCGCACCATCGGCGCCCACGCGATCCTTCTGACCTATACGGCGATCGCGCTGTTTCCGGTGATCCTGGTCATCATGAACTCGTTCAAATCGCGCGCCGGCATCTTCAGCGAGCCGCTGACGCCGCCGACGCCAAAAACCTTCGACCTGATCGGCTACACCACGGTGATCGGCCAGGGCGACTTCATCCATTATTTCCAGAACAGCCTGGTCGTCACCGTCGCCTCGCTGTTCTTCGTGCTTCTGTTCGGCGCGATGGCGGCGTTCGCGCTCTCGGAATACCGCTTCCGCGGCAACACGCTGATGGGGCTTTACCTCGCGCTCGGCATCATGATCCCGATCCGGCTCGGCACCGTCGCCATCCTGCAATTGATGGTGGCGAGCGGGCTGGTCAACACGCTGACGGCGCTGATCCTGGTCTACACCGCGCAGGGGCTGCCGCTGGCCGTCTTCATCCTGTCGGAATTCATGAAGCAGGTGTCCGACGATCTGAAGAATGCCGGCCGCATCGACGGCCTGTCGGAATACACGATCTTCTTCCGGCTGGTGCTGCCGCTGGTGCGGCCGTCGATGGCGACGGTCGCCGTCTTCACCATGATCCCGATCTGGAACGATCTGTGGTTCCCGCTGATCCTGGCGCCGTCGGAAGAGACCAAGACGGTGACGCTCGGCGCGCAGTTGTTCCTCGGCCAGTTCGTCACCAACTGGAACGCCATCCTGGCCGCACTCTCGCTGGCGATCATGCCGGTGCTGACCCTCTACGTCATCTTCTCGCGGCAGCTGATCCGCGGCATCACATCCGGAGCCGTCAAGTGAGCGGAGCCCTACAAATCTCTGCTGGAGCCTTCACCCCACCCGGCGCTGCGCGCCGACCTCCCCATCAAGGGGAGGTGAAAGGTCGTGGCTTCATTCACGACCGCCAAAGGGCGACTTTCGGAGAAGCTTCTTTGGCAGTGAGGGTGTTCGCGCCAACGTCCTACCTCCCCTCGATGGGGAGGTCGGCGC